>NZ_CP087176.1:0-112500 GCF_024748695.1 Pseudomonas sp. B21-040 | reverse complement strand
AGCAGCCACCGCACCAGCTCCCAGGCCCAGCACACGCTGCAGAACCTCTTGCGTATGCTCACCCAGCAATGGAGGGGCATTGCGGTACTCCACCGGAGTCTTGGATAGACGAATAGGGCTCGCCACCTGCGGCACCATCCCAGCCAACACATGGGGCAACTCAATCGCCAACCCACGTGCCTTGACCTGAGGATCAGCAAACATCTGAGCCAGATCATTGATCGGGCCACATGGCACGCCAGCTTCCTCCAGCTGCAGCACCCACTCAGCCGTGGTCTTGAACACCGTCGCCTGACGGATCAGCGGAATCAAGACCGCCCGATTTGCCACCCGCAGTTTATTGGTTACAAAGCGCGGATCATCCGCCCACTGCGGCTGACCCGCCACTTCGGCAAACTTGCGGAATTGACCATCGTTACCCACGGTCAGGATGAAGTCGCCATCAGCCGTAGGAAAGTCCTGATAAGGCACGATGTTCGGATGGGCGTTACCCAAGCGCTTAGGCGCATTGCCTGTCGTCAGGTAGTTCATCGCCTGGTTAGCCAGGCATGCAACCTGAACATCCAGCAATGCCATGTCGATATGCTGGCCGCCGCCATCGTGATCCCGATGCGCTAGCGCCGCCAGAATCGCCACTGTCGAATAGAGCCCGGTCAAGATGTCTGTCAGCGCTACACCAACCTTTACCGGCCCGGCCCCCTCATCCCCTTCCGGTCGCCCCGTCAGGCTCATCAGGCCACCCAAGCCCTGGATCATGAAGTCATAACCCGCACGCTTGGCGTAAGGGCCGGTCTGACCAAACCCAGTGATGGAGCAATAGATCAGGTTCGGGTTGATGGCTTTGAGCGACTCATAGTCCAGCCCGTAGGCGGCCAGCCCACCAACCTTGAAGTTCTCGATCAGAATGTCCGACTTGGCCGCCAGCTCACGCACCAACTTCTGACCTTCAGGGCGTGTGAAGTCGATGGTGACCGATTGCTTGTTGCGATTGGCCGACAAGTAGTAGGCGGCCTCGCTGGTGTTCTCGCCATAGGCGTCTTTAAGAAAAGGAGGCCCCCAGGCGCGCGTATCATCGCCATTGCCCGGGCGCTCGACCTTAATCACCTCGGCGCCAAGGTCCGCAAGGATCTGGCCAGCCCAAGGCCCGGCCAATACCCGCGACAAATCCAGTACCCGCAGATGCGAAAGCGCGCCCATGGCCGTTCTCCTATTAATAGAACGCCTGGATGCCGGTCTGCGCGCGCCCAAGGATCAGCGCGTGGACGTCATGCGTACCTTCATAGGTATTCACCACTTCCAGGTTGACCAGGTGACGAGCAACACCGAACTCGTCAGAGATGCCATTGCCACCCAGCATGTCACGCGCCATACGAGCGATGTCCAGGGACTTGCCGCATGAGTTGCGCTTCATCATCGACGTGATCTCGACCGCCGCAGTGCCTTCGTCTTTCATACGACCCAGGCGCAGGCAACCTTGCAGCGCCAGGGTGATTTCAGTCTGCATGTCGGCCAGCTTTTTCTGGATCAACTGAGTGGCGGCCAACGGACGACCGAACTGCTGACGGTCCAGGGTGTATTGGCGAGCGGTGTGCCAGCAGAACTCGGCGGCACCCAGCGCGCCCCAGGAAATGCCATAACGCGCGGAGTTGAGGCAGGTGAAAGGGCCTTTCAAGCCACGGACGTCAGGGAAAATGTTCTCTTCAGGGACAAATACGTTATCCATGACGATCTCGCCTGTAATGGATGCACGCAGGCCGACCTTACCGTGAATCGCCGGAGCGCTCAGGCCTTTCCAGCCCTTCTCCAATACGAAACCACGGATGTCGCCGGCGTCATCTTTACCCCAGACGACGAACACATCTGCGATAGGGCTGTTAGTGATCCACATCTTGCTGCCGGTCAGGCTGTAACCGCCTTCCACTTTGCGCGCACGAGTAATCATCGCACCCGGGTCAGAACCGTGGTTAGGCTCAGTCAGACCGAAGCAGCCAATCCACTCGCCGGAGGCCAGTTTCGGCAGGTACTTCTGCTTTTGGGCTTCGGTGCCAAATTCATTAATAGGCACCATGACCAACGAGGACTGCACGCTCATCATCGAGCGGTAGCCAGAGTCGACGCGCTCGACTTCACGAGCGATCAGACCGTAGCTGACATAGTTCAGGCCGCTGCCGCCGTACTGCTCAGGGATAGTTGCCCCCAACAGACCGACTTCGCCCATTTCGCGGAAAATTGCCGGGTCGGTTTTTTCATGACGGAAAGCTTCGAGGACGCGCGGCGCAAGCTTCTGCTGAGCGAATTGCTCGGCGGTGTCGCGAATCATGCGTTCTTCTTCAGTGAGCTGTTGATCCAGCAGCAGGGGATCGATCCAGTTGAAGCTAGCTTTACCGCCCATGAGTGTGTCCTCTCGAATCGGGTCAAATAACGTGGACTGATCCTAGGCCGGGTTCGGCATTACGGCAAACGAGGATTTCGCATACTGTTGTGCTAAATTCTCACTCCGAAACATCGCAAAAGAGCCTTTATGCGATGTATTAGTGAGGTTGACGTACATGCGCAGGAAAATCCCCAGCACCACCGCCCTGATCAGCTTTGAAGCGGCCGCACGGCATGAAAGCTTCACCAAAGCCGCCCAGGAGCTTTCGCTGACCCAAGGTGCGATTTGCCGACAGATCGCCAGCCTGGAGGAGTTCCTCAGCGTCGAACTGTTCCGACGCTCGCGGCGGGGGGTGAAACTGACTGAGGCTGGCCTTTCCTACAGTCGCCGCGTGGCCACACAGCTCGACGCAGTGGAACGGGACACGTTGTCGGTAATGGGGCAACAGGGCGCCAATGTGATCGAACTGGCGGTGGTTCCGACTTTCGGCACTCAATGGCTGCTGCCAAGACTCAAAGACTTTCAGCACAAGCACCCGGAGGTGACGGTCAACCTCACCAACCGCACCCGCCCGTTCCTGTTTGCCGACACTGATTTTGATGCGGCGATTTACTTCGGTGACGCCGATTGGTCCGGTACCGAGTCCCACAGGTTGATGGGGGAGAATCCGATGCCGGTGTGCAGTCCGAACCTACTGGGAAAAAAGACTCGGCTGACACCCATCGAGATCGCCGACCTCCCCCTGCTGCAACAGACCACCCGCCCTTATGCATGGCGCCAGTGGTTCAACTCCCAACAGCTGAATATCCCTCGGGACATGACAGGACCGCGCTACGAGCTATTCTCCATGCTTGCTCAAGCCGCGATGCATGACATGGGGATTGCGCTCATCCCGCCGTTCCTGATTCAGCGTGAACTGGCGGAGAAACGACTGGTGATTGCCAACCCCCAGGCACTGTCCAGCATCAAGGCGTATTACCTGATGATTCCCGAGCGAAAGGTGGAATCAGCCTCTTTGAAGGCATTTCGCGACTGGCTGCTCAATCAGGCTCACAGCTACAACCTAGAGGGATAAAGGCTTCAAGGCATTAACTGACCCCGTAGTCAGCAAATCAAAAGCCCTACAGATATAACTATATGTCGCATATTCACAGACTGTACCGAAAGGCAGCACCAACGTCCCAGAAGCGCCTGATGACGTGGCCTTGAGCCTCTATTTGCGGTCTATAACGCCTCATTCAGCGTAAAGATATGTAATTTCTGTAATTTCGACAAAAACCCCTGTAAGTCACGGCCTGCATGGGGTGCAGCCGGTTAGTTGCGACATTCGGTCACGGGGTGACTTGTAGTTAATTTTCCGTCACCCGTCATAACCCCTTGAAGGGCACAAAGTTCGCCTGCAAAATGCCGCGCCCCGCCTTGATTCGGCGGGATCGTGCTGATCGGCCGCCCCAGCCGCACCATCCGTAGTGCCTGGGTTTACTCAATAAGATCACGCAGGAGATTTGACGTGCACATTGGTGTTCCTCTCGAAACCC
This sequence comes from Pseudomonas sp. B21-040, assembly GCF_024748695.1. Taxonomy (NCBI): domain Bacteria; kingdom Pseudomonadati; phylum Pseudomonadota; class Gammaproteobacteria; order Pseudomonadales; family Pseudomonadaceae; genus Pseudomonas; species Pseudomonas sp. B21-040. The sequence goes on along the minus strand of NZ_CP087176.1, from coordinate 108,588 downwards.
AGACGGGTGAAACGCGGGTTGCTGCAACCCCGGAAACCATCAAGAAGCTGATCGGCCAGGGTCATAAAGTCACTGTACAAAGCGGCGCCGGCGTTAACGCCAGTGTTGTCGACAGTGCCTATGAAGCGGCAGGCGCAACCATTGGCAGCGCCAATGATGCGTTTGGTTCAGAACTGATTCTCAAGGTGGTCGCCCCCAGCGACAGCGAGCTGACGCTGATTAAAAGCGGCACCGTTGTGGTGGGCATGCTCAATCCGTTCAGCAATGAAACCATTGCCAAGCTGGCCGAGCGCGGCATTACCGCCTTTGCTTTGGAGGCTGCGCCACGCACTTCCCGTGCACAGAGCCTGGATGTGCTGTCCTCCCAAGCGAACATCGCCGGCTATAAAGCGGTGTTGCTGGCTGCTCATCACTACCCGCGCTTCATGCCGATGCTGATGACAGCAGCAGGTACCGTGAAAGCAGCGCGCGTGCTGATTCTGGGCGCAGGCGTGGCCGGATTGCAGGCGATTGCCACCGCCAAGCGTCTGGGCGCGGTTATCGAAGCCTCGGACGTACGTCCGGCGGTGAAGGAACAAATCGAATCCCTGGGTGCGAAATTCGTCGACGTGCCGTACGAAACCGATGAAGAGCGCGAGTGCGCTGTCGGTGTCGGCGGTTACGCGCGTCCAATGCCCGCCAGCTGGATGCAACGTCAGGCCCTGGCCGTACACGAACGCGCCAAGCAGGCTGACATCGTTATCACCACGGCACTGATCCCGGGCCGCAAGGCACCGACTCTGTTGAGCGCCGAAACGGTGGCGCAGATGAAGCCGGGCTCGGTGGTCATCGACCTCGCGGCGGCCCAGGGCGGCAACTGCCCGCTGACCGTGGCGGATCAGGTCGTCGTTGCAAACGGCGTGACCATTTGCGGCCCGACCAATCTGGCCGGTGAAGTGGCGGCAGATGCGTCGGCGTTGTACGCCCGTAACCTGCTGGACTTCCTGAAGCTGGTCTTCAACAAAGAAGGCCAATTCGAAGTGAACCTAGAAGACGATATCGTCGCCGCGTGCCTGATGTGCCGCGACGGCCAAGTCATCCGCAAAAACGCCTAAGCAGGGATTCAGACGATGGAAGAGCTTATCTCCCCCGGTATCTACAACCTGATCATCTTCGTGCTGGCGATTTATGTCGGTTATCACGTGGTCTGGAACGTTACGCCTGCGCTGCACACACCGTTGATGGCGGTGACTAACGCCATCTCGGCAATCGTCATTGTCGGCGCCATGCTGGCAGCGGCCTTGACGGTGACGCCGCTGGGCAAAACCATGGGCACCCTCGCGGTGGCCCTGGCAGCGGTGAACGTGTTTGGTGGCTTCCTGGTCACCCGCAGAATGCTTGAGATGTTCAAGAAAAAAGCCCCGAAAGTCGTAAAAGAAGAGGCGCCTAAGTAATGAGCATGAACCTTGTCACGACGCTCTACTTGATCGCGTCGATCTGCTTCATCCAGGCCCTCAAAGGCCTGTCGCACCCAACCACGTCTCGGCGCGGCAATGTCTACGGCATGCTCGGCATGGCGTTGGCGATCCTCACCACCGTGGGCCTCATCTACAAGCTGGGCGCTGAACTGGCCACCGCCGGCATCGGTTACGTTATCGTTGGCCTGCTGGTCGGCGGCACCGCCGGCTCGATCATGGCCAAGCGCGTCGAGATGACCAAGATGCCGGAACTGGTCGCCTTCATGCATAGCATGATCGGTATGGCCGCCGTGTTCATCGCTATTGCTGCTGTCGTTGAGCCGCAGTCACTGGGCATCGTCAAGCAACTGGGCGATTCGATTCCGGCCGGTAACCGCCTGGAACTGTTCCTTGGCGCAGCCATCGGTGCAATCACCTTCTCCGGTTCGGTCATCGCTTTCGGCAAGCTCTCGGGCAAGTACAAGTTCCGCCTGTTCCAGGGCGCACCGGTACAGTTCAGCGGTCAGCACAAACTGAACCTGCTGCTGGGCCTGGCCACACTGGCTCTGGGCGTGACCTTCATGATGACCGGCAATCTCAATGCCTTTGCGCTGATGCTGGTCCTGGCCTTCGTGATGGGCGTGCTGATCATCATCCCGATTGGCGGCGCAGACATGCCGGTGGTTGTGTCGATGCTCAACAGCTATTCCGGTTGGGCGGCAGCCGGTATCGGCTTCTCGCTGAACAACTCGATGCTGATCATCGCCGGTTCGCTGGTGGGCTCAAGCGGTGCGATCCTCTCGTACATCATGTGCAAGGCGATGAACCGTTCCTTCTTTAATGTGCTGCTTGGCGGCTTCGGCAACACGGCCGACGCAGGACCGGCCGGAGCCCAGGAAGCCCGCCCGGTGAAATCCGGCTCGGCTGACGACGCGACGTTCCTGCTGACCAACGCCGATACCGTGATCATCGTTCCGGGCTACGGCCTGGCAGTGGCCCGTGCCCAGCACGCGCTCAAGGAGCTGACCGAGAAGCTGACTCATCGCGGCGTGACCGTGAAGTACGCGATCCACCCGGTTGCCGGTCGTATGCCTGGCCACATGAACGTGTTGCTGGCCGAGGCAGAAGTGCCTTACGACCAGGTGTTCGAGATGGAAGACATCAACTCCGAGTTCGGCCAGGCCGACGTGGTGCTGGTGTTGGGCGCCAACGACGTGGTCAACCCGGCCGCCAAGAACGATCCGAAATCGCCGATTGCCGGCATGCCGATTCTCGAAGCGTTCAAAGCCAAGACGATCATCGTCAACAAACGTTCGATGGCCAGCGGTTATGCCGGCCTGGATAACGAACTGTTCTACCTGGACAAAACCATGATGGTCTTCGGCGACGCCAAGAAAGTCATCGAAGATATGGTTAAAGCGGTCGAGTAACCCTCCGCTGCTACACTGAACGCCCCGACTTGTCGGGGCGTTTTTGTTTGCGCAAACGCTGGACAATTTGCCGCGTTGTTACCGATCCGGTAACAGTGTTTTACTTGAAACCCGCTGAATAGACGCCTCGTTTGCGACCTTGGTAGCGGGACAGGCGCCCGCGAAATTCACTAGACTGCGCATCCTGCTACCCGTTGCCCGAGATAACAATCCATGTACCGTGACCGTATTCGCCTGCCTTCGTTGTTGGATAAAGTGATGAGCGCTGCCGACGCTGCCGCTCTGATTGAGGACGGCATGACCGTCGGCATGAGTGGTTTCACCCGCGCCGGCGAAGCGAAAGCCGTACCTCACGCGCTGGCCGAACGCGCCAAGGTCACGCCGCTGAAAATCACCCTGATGACCGGTGCCAGCCTGGGTAACGACCTCGACAAACAGCTGACCGAAGCCGGTGTACTGTCGCGGCGCATGCCCTTCCAGGTGGACAGCACCCTGCGCAAAGCCATCAACGCAGGCGAAGTGATGTTCATCGACCAGCACCTCTCGGAAACCGTGGAGCAACTGCGCAACCAACAACTCAAATTGCCGGATATCGCGGTGATTGAAGCCGTTGCCATTACCGAACAGGGCCATATCGTACCGACCACATCGGTCGGCAACTCGGCCAGCTTCGCGATTTTCGCCAAACACGTGATCATCGAGATCAACCTGGCGCACAACCCGAACCTGGAAGGCCTGCACGACATCTATATCCCGACGTACCGCCCGACCCGCACGCCGATTCCACTGGTGAAGGTCGATGATCGCATTGGCAGCACCGCCATCCCGATCCCGCCGGAGAAGATCGTCGCGATCGTGATCACCAATCAATCCGACTCCCCCTCCACGGTGTTGCCACCGGACACCGAGACCCAGGCCATCGCCGACCACCTGATCAACTTCTTCAAGCAGGAAGTGGCTGCCGGACGGATGACCAACAAGCTTGGCCCATTGCAGGCCGGTATCGGCACCATCGCCAACTCAGTGATGTGCGGCCTGATCGACTCACCGTTCGAAGACCTGACCATGTATTCCGAGGTACTGCAGGATTCGACATTCGACCTGATCGATGCCGGCAAGCTGAGCTTTGCGTCGGGCAGCTCGATCACCTTGTCGAGTCGTCGCAATGCCGACGTGTTTGGCAACCTTGAGCGCTATAAGGACAAATTGGTGCTGCGCCCACAGGAAATCTCCAATCACCCGGAAGTGGTGCGTCGACTGGGCATTATCGGTATCAACACGGCGCTGGAGTTCGACCTCTATGGCAACGTCAACTCCACGCACGTGTGCGGCACACGGATGATGAACGGCATTGGCGGCTCAGGCGACTTTGCACGCAATGCGCATCTGTCCATCTTCGTCACCAAATCGATTGCCAAGGGCGGGGCAATCTCCAGCGTCGTGCCGATGGTCAGCCACGTTGACCACACGGAGCATGACGTCGACATCCTCGTCACCGAAATCGGTCTGGCTGACTTACGTGGTTTGGCACCACGGGAACGGGCGCGGGTCGTCATCGACAACTGTGTGCACCCGGACTATCGCCAGGCCCTGGACGACTACTTCACCGCAGCTTGCGCAATCGGCGGACACACGCCACATATCCTGCGTGATGCGCTGAGTTGGCACATCAACCTGGAAGAAACAGGGCGCATGCTCAAGGCGTAATTGGTACAGATAGCGGCTGACGCAAACACAGTTTCGTCAGCGCGCTATTGTTTCGTGGAAATCTGTTTAAAACTGTACTGCTGTACTGGTCATTTCCTACCGTAATTCCCTACCTTTTCAAACCATTCACACGAAAACGCACTAAATAAGTGCAGATAGATACAGTTGCCTCAATTTTGACCAGTACACCGCCTATAAACAGTTAACTGAGCCCTCACAATACAGATGAACTGTATCTACAGTGACTAGGCAAACGAGAGGATCATGGGCACCAGTTAAACCACTACCTAATCCCGCCACAAGCGGAAGGATGTCAATCATGGAACGTACACTCAGTTCCGGCCTGTTCTTCGAAGACACTGCTGCAAAAACCCAAGCCTCGATGCCTCTGCGCGTTATCGCCAACCTGATGCTGTGGCAGCGCCGCATCTCCAGCCGCCATCAACTGGCTCGCCTGGATTCGCGTCTGCTGGCTGACGCCGGGATTAGCGAAGCACAACGCTACGAAGAGCTGAGCAAGCCGTTCTGGCGCTAAGCTAGCGTCGCTGGCCCTGACCCCTCGGGTCCACTGCCAGCACTCCAGATTGAAAAAACAAAGCCCGTCGTGGGAAACCACGACGGGCTTTGTCGTTTTCGCGCCATCGAACTCGGAAAAACAACAGCGTTATGCAAGAGCGGTACAGTTTGTTAAAACCGATAACTGTACAAGTACAATTTCTACGCGGTGTATCTGTTTAGCAAAAACGGGGAGGGCCACCATGGAGGCTCATTCCAAAGCACACGGATCGCGCCATGAATCACTTACAAGATATTTCCGCTCCTGCGCCGCAAGCGAAACCTTGTTTCACCTGGCTACAACGTACGTGGGCAGCACTCTCCCGCGGCCTGGAACGGGCCAGAACCCGGCGCCTATTGGGTCAGCTAAACGATCAACAGCTTTCAGACCTGGGCATCAGCCACGCCGATCGCGTCAATGAACTGGATAAACCGTTCTGGCGCTAGCGACCGGCCCTGAACAGACGGGCTGTGCGAACTGTTAAAAGCAGGCCTAATATCAACCGGAACGTGGCGCACGCTGTACAACAGGCGTCTGATCCAGCAGATACCTTGCCACCTCTCAATTGGTTTTCCTGAAGGAGATACACCATGTCCCGTCTTCGCTTGCTCAGCGTCGCAGCCCTGCTTGCAGTGGCTGCCAATGCCAACGCCACCAGCTTTGTCGTGACCACTGACGCTGTCGTCAAAGCGTTAAAGGCCACGTCCGATGCAACCACCGACGTCGTTTCCTCTTCTTTTAAGGACAACAAGATTGTGCGTGAAGCGCGCGATGATGCCGCCAGCTTCGTCGCCAGCGAAGGTGCCATCCGCGGCGTAAAACTCGAAAGTGCGCTCGATTACATTCGCCACCAGGCGCCACAGCTGAACGCAACGGATGCACAGCTGGCTCAAGCCATCCTGACCATCTAAGCGAAAGCCCTGACGTGGGACACGCCCAACGTGTCCCCATGTTTCGGCGCTGGCTCTAGACCGGACGTTGCGCTAGCCTTGGGGCTCGCTTTCAGCTATCGAGTCTCATGCGTTTTCATTCAAGGTTGTTGCTCACGCCCCTATTGCTTGTGGCCTGCTGGTCGGGCTCGGCACATGCTTTCGATGCCTTCAATCTTTCCACACAAGGTACTGTCGCCAGTGGTTATGGCAGCAGTCTGGTGACCTCCGCGCCCTTCGACCGTAAACTGCTGCTCGCCGCTCACGATGATGCAGCGGCATTCATCGCCAGCGACACCCAATTGCGAGGAGCACAGCTGGAGTCCGCCCTGATTTATCTGCGCCAGACCCAGCCCAAACTTCATGCAAGCGACCTTGAACTGGCACTGGCAATTCTCGTCCAATAGTTATCCTTGTTTCCCCGGAGTCGTTCCATGCGTAGCCCGCTGATTGCTGCCACCCTTGGTCTGTTGTTGCTGGCCGATGTGGCACAGGCCCATACCCTGGTTGCCACCAGTAACATGCTCATTCGTGCCACCCAGCGCACGCTTGATTTCACCTCTGATACCACCACCTCCATCCGTGACTCGAAGATCATTCGTGAAGCCCACGACGACGCAGCCACGTTTGTTGCCAGCGACGGCGATATCCGTGGCGCGCACCTCGAAGCGGCTTTCAACACCCTGCGCGATCGCGTGCCTGAGGCCCGGGATGCCAGTGACCAGGTACTCGCCGAAGCCATCCTCGCCCTGTGAAGTCGCCAGCCGCCTGGCTGCTGGCCGGGGTCATGTTGCTGTTCGGCAACGCGGCTCACGCCAGTCTGCAATTACAACTCAAGACTGAAGGTCTCAGCCCGGCACAACAGCAGGCCAGCCAGGCACTGTTAGATGAAGCCATGCAGGCGCTTCCGCCTCGTTTCATCGAGCAACTGGATCGGCGCATTGATGTCGGCTGGACCGACAACATGCCAAGCAATGCCTACGGCCAGGCATCGCTGGTGTCCGAACTCGACCTGAACCGCAACCTGCTCGCCAGCCTTACCGATGGCAGCGCCGCGACCAGGAAAACCTATCGCCCTCACGGCACCGTACGCAGGGAAATGCTCGCCACGGTGGTGCACGAGCTCACCCACATTTACGACCGCTCGCGCCTGTGGCCAAACGCGGAGCGTAAATTGATTCAACGCTGCACCCGGCGCAACAACAGTGCCGGACTGGTTGGTATTCCTGATGAGTGCCGTGGCCAGAATGATCGTCGCTTCACCCTCAGCGACGATCCACGCCTGCTCGACCTGGCCGGCTGGCAACAATACGTCGGCCGTCGCGGTGAACGTGAACAACACAACAAGCAGATCGCCCGCAGTCCGGACATCTACGAAACGGACAGTCCCAAAGAGTTCGTCGCGGTCAACATGGAGTATTTCCTACTCGACCCGAGCTACGCCTGTCGTCGTCCGATGCTGTATCGCTACTACCAGGAACACTTCGGCTGGGCGCCGGCAGCCAAAAAAACCTGCGCCAAAACCTTCGCCTTCCTCAACGCTGGCAATGACTTCGCCAAGCAACCCCTTGGGCAGGTGGATCCGGAACGGGTCTATGCCGTCGACTATCTGCTGGCCGAAGCCAATCAGAACTGGGTCAGCCGCTGGGGCCACAGCATGTTGCGACTGGTGATCTGTGCGCCAGGACGACCACGGGGGCCCGACTGCCGTCTCGACCTGGACCAGCATCTGGTCTTGTCTTATCGCGCCTTCGTCGGTGACGTACAGCTCTCGAGCTGGGACGGATTGGTCGGTAAATACCCGTCGCGCCTGTTTGTCCTGCCACTGGCCCAAGTGATCGACGAATACACCAAGACCGAACTGCGCAGCCTCGCCTCGGTGCCGCTCAATCTGTCGCGCAGCGAGATCGAAGGCGTCGTGGAGCGCGCCGCCGAGATGCACTGGAGTTACGACGGCAGCTACTTTTTCCTGTCCAACAACTGCGCGGTGGAGGAGCTGAAGTTGCTGCGCAGCGGCACCAATAATGCACAACTGGTCGGACTGGATAACATCATGCCGAACGGCTTGCTCAAAGTGCTCAAGGGGCGCGGGCTGGCGGATACCAGCGTGCTGGATGACCCACGTGAAGCGCTCCGACTGGGTTATCGCTTCGACTCCTTCCGCGATCGTTATCAAGCCATGTTCGACGTGTTGAAGAAGCGCTTGCCGATCAAGCAGGAAAAAGTCGAAGACTGGCTGGCATTGAAAGCGGTAGAGCGCCGGCAATGGTTCGAACAGGCTGACCTGCGCGCCAGCGCGGCGTTGTTGTTGTTGGAACAGGCAGCCTTGCGCCAGCAATTGCTGCTGGCTCAGGACGAAGTAAAGCAGCGTTACCTGGGTGCTCGGAATCTGGAAAACGGCGGTATGGACAAGGCCAATGCGACCTTGAAGGATATTCTGGCCAACAGCGGCTACCTCAGCCGTCCGGCGGAACTGCTCGGCAGCAGCGGTTATGGATTGCCCCAACCGAGTGAATGGCAACGCCTGGAATCAGAAAGCAGCCTGCGCCAAAAGCAACTTCTGGTGCTGACAGGCGACCTGGACAAGGAAGTGAGAGCGCTGCTCGAACCGAGTCGTGCAGCCGAAATGGCCGCCAATGAAGCCAACCTGAAGCAAGTTGGCGAACATCTGAGAAAGCTGCACAAGGCAGCTGGCGGGTTGGAGCTGCCCTAGTAAAAAGGGCTTCGTGGATGATCCACGAAGCCCTTTTTTTGCTTGCACGTTAAATCAAAGAACCCCTTCCAGAATTTCGTAAACAACCCCGCTGCCTACGGCGATCAGCACAATGTCGCCGCCTGCACGACGCCATTCATACCCCGGGTAATACGGCAGGCGACCCAGCGCGCGATTGTCCAGACGCTCACCATAATAGCCGTGGGGCAACGGCCGGCCGCGTTCCAGATGAATACCCGGAGGTGGTGGCGCACCGCGCACAAAATACCCATGATTGTCGTGAATCGTCTGGCGCACCGGGCCGAAGTCCCGGGGCGGAGGGCCCCCGCGATGGTTGTCCTGATGACTACGGTGATCATCGCCATGATTGTCGCCATGGTTATCGTATTGACCCTGCTGAGGGCCGCCATGGTCGTGATCGTCGCGCTGATCAGCGCTCGCGTGCAGCAATGGGGTGGCACTCAGCATCAGCACGCCCAGGCTGGCAATCAGACGTTTCGGCATTTTCATCGGGGCTTTCCTCACTGCACATACAGCAAAAAGGGCCTCAGAACGTAGTCCTGAAGCCCTCGGTCTTGCTGGTTAGTCTGTGCCGCGAGGCTCTAATTCCTCTGTATCAGGAACTTTACCTTCAGCTGACCCGCGCTTGACGCACGCCTTCCGACAGCGCTGCGCAAAGGCTGAGCACACCATCAATCGCCTGATCCGGCGTCGACGCATTGGCGATGTGATCGATCAATGCCGACCCCACGACAACACCATCTGCCAGGCGAGCAATGGAAGCCGCTTGCTCCGGAGTACGAATGCCAAAACCAATGCTGATCGGCAAATCTGTGTGGCGACGCAGACGCGCAACCGCCTCTTCAACGTGTTCCAGCGTCGCCGCCCCTGCACCGGTCACACCCGCAACCGACACGTAGTAAACGAAACCGGAGCTGCCGTTCAGAACCGTCGGCAGACGCACGTCATCAGTGGTTGGCGTGGTCAGACGAATGAAATCCAGACCCGCTGCCTGAGCCGGGTCGCACAACTCGCCGTTATGCTCGGGCGGCAAGTCGACCACGATCAGGCCATCAACACCGGCCTCTTTGGCTTCAGCGATGAAACGTGGCACGCCGTACATGTGGATAGGGTTGAAATAACCCATCAGCACCAGCGGAGTCTCGGTGTTGCCTTCACGGAACTCGCGAACCATTTGCAGGGTTTTCGCCAGGTTCTGCTTGGCGCCCAAGGCACGAATGTTGGCCAACTGGATCGCCGGGCCATCAGCCATCGGATCCGTGAAGGGCATGCCCAGCTCGATCACGTCGGCGCCAGCCGCGGGCAAGCCTTTGAGGATTGCCAGGGAAGTGTCATAGCTCGGGTCGCCAGCGGTGACGAAGGTCACGAGGGCGGCGCGGTTCTGTTCCTTGAGTTTGGCAAAGCGCGTTTGCAGGCGGCTCATCAGTGTTTCTCCTGCTTGGATTGCTCTTGTTGGGAGTGTTCCATGTGGTGCATCACGGTTTGCATGTCTTTGTCGCCACGACCGGACAGGTTGACCACCATCAGGTGATCTTTCGGCAAGGTCGGTGCGCGTTTGAACACTTCGGCCAGGGCGTGGGCGCTTTCCAGTGCAGGAATAATCCCCTCCAGGCGGCAGCATTTGTGGAACGCATCGAGGGCTTCATCGTCGGTCACCGAGGTGTACTGAACGCGACCGATATCATGCAACCACGCGTGTTCCGGGCCGATACCTGGATAATCGAGGCCCGCGGAAATCGAGTGAGCATCGATGATCTGGCCATCGTCGTCCTGCAACAGGAAAGTACGGTTGCCGTGGAGCACGCCCGGTACGCCGCCGTTCAGGCTGGCTGCATGTTTACCGGTTTCGATACCGTAACCGGCAGCTTCCACGCCGATGATCTCGACACTCTTGTCGTCCAGGAACGGGTGAAACAGGCCCATGGCGTTGGAACCGCCACCGATGCACGCCACCAGGCTGTCCGGCAGGCGACCTTCTTGCGCTTGCAGCTGTTCACGGGTTTCCTTGCCGATAACGGCCTGGAAGTCGCGAACCATGGCCGGATACGGGTGTGGTCCGGCCACGGTGCCGATCAGGTAGAAGGTGCTGTCGACGTTGGTTACCCAGTCACGCAGCGCTTCGTTCATCGCATCTTTCAGGGTGCCGGTGCCGGCGACGACCGGAATCACTTCGGCGCCCAGCAACTTCATGCGAAACACGTTGGCTTGCTGACGTTCGATGTCGGTGGTGCCCATGTAGATCACGCAGTCGAGACCGAAACGAGCGGCTACGGTAGCGGTCGCCACGCCGTGCATGCCTGCACCGGTTTCGGCGATGATGCGTTTCTTGCCCATGCGCCGCGCCAGCAGGATCTGGCCAATGCAGTTGTTGATCTTGTGCGCGCCGGTGTGGTTCAGCTCTTCACGCTTCAGGTAAATCTTCGCACCACCGCAGAACTCGGTCAGGCGTTCGGCGAAATACAGTGGGCTCGGGCGTCCGACATAGTCGCGCTGGAAGTAGGCCAATTCTTCTTTGAACGCCGGATCTTCCTTGGCCGCTTCGTATTCGCGGGCCAGGTCGAGGATCAACGGCATCAGGGTTTCGGCAACGTAACGGCCGCCGAACGCGCCAAACAGGCCGTTGGCATCGGGGCCATTGCGCAGATTAGTCTGGGTCATGGGTCGCTCCGGTTGAATGGGTGGGATGATGCTTTTGAAAAGAGAGTGGGCTTAACTCTACCCCTGACGCCCCACTCTGAAAACCGATAAGATCGCCGCAACCTGTCAGGAAAACTCACATATCCCATGAGCCATGACCTCCCCCCGCTGAACGCCCTTCGTGCCTTCGAAGCCACTGCCCGCCTGAACAGCGTCAGTCAGGCCGCCGAACAGTTGCACGTCACCCATGGTGCGGTCAGCCGGCAGTTGAAGGTACTGGAAGAGCACCTCGGGGTGAGCCTGTTCGTCAAGGATGGTCGCGGCCTTAAACTCACAGATTCCGGCATTCGATTGCGCGACGCCAGCGGCGAAGCGTTCGAACGGTTACGCACGGTATGTGCAGAGCTGACGCAGAGCACCGCCGATGCGCCCTTCGTACTCGGCTGCTCGGGAAGCCTGCTGGCGCGCTGGTTCATTCCACGCCTGGGACGGCTGAATACGGACTTGCCTGACCTACGCCTACACCTGTCCGCTGGCGAAGGCGATCTTGACCCGCGCCGGCCAGGTCTCGATGCGTTGCTGGTATTTGCCGAACCGCCGTGGCCGGCGGACATGCAGGTCTATGAACTGACCAGCGAACGGATCGGCCCCGTCATGAGCCCGCGATTCGCCGGCTACGAGAAGTTGCAAGGCGCACCGGCGGCTGCGCTGCGGAACGAGCCTTTGCTCCACACCACATCGAGGCCCCAGGCGTGGCCGAGCTGGGCGCAGCACAACGGCCTCGATCCCAAGGGTTTGAAGTATGGTCAAGGTTTTGAGCATTTGTACTATTTGCTGGAAGCCGCAGTGGCCGGCCTGGGAGTGGCCATTGCACCAGAGCCGCTAGTGGCCGAGGACGTGAAGGCCGGTCGCCTGGTTGCGCCATGGGGTTTCAGTGAAACCCCGGCGCAACTGGCGTTGTGGCTACCCAAGCGCGCCGCGGATGGGCGGGCTCGGCAGTTGGCGCAGTGGCTGAAGAATGAACTGCGCCAGGCAGATTAATCCCCGCGCTTGCACAGCAGATAGGCCGCGAGAAGACCCAACGCCCCCACGGCAACACCGGCCGTCGTCCAAGGGTGTTCCTGGGCGTAGTCCCGAGTGGCGACCCCGGTTTCACGGGTTTTGACTTTGACTTCTTCGTACGCATCGCTGAGCAAATGACGCGAATGTTTCAGCGCATTTTCGGCGTTGACCTTCAAGGTTTTAAGGGTTCTACGCGACTCGTCCGACGCATCGTCTTTCAAGCTTTCCAACGATTTGAGCAAACTCTCGATTTCGGCTTCCATGCTTTGCAATGAGGCTTTACGTAAAGAGGTGTTGGCCATGGTGGCTCTCCTGCGTTGATTGAGTTGCGTGTGTTGATTGGGACTTCAGGGGTTGGAGAAAGTGCAGTATTTCGGAACTTCCCCTTCCGATTGACCGACACAAGTCATACGAAAAATCACTGCTAGGCTGTATCTCACACCCTGAGGAGAACGCCATGACTGACCATCACACCTACAAAAAAGTCGAACTGGTCGGCTCGTCCACCAGCAGCATTGAAGACGCCATCAACAACGCGCTGGCCGAGGCCAGCAAAAGCCTCAAGTACATGGAATGGTTCGAAGTGACTGAGACCCGCGGGCACATCAAGGACGGCAAGGCGGCCCACTTTCAGGTGACGCTCAAAGTCGGGTTCCGGATTGCCAGCAGCTGAGTTTGAGCTAGTCTTCTGAACTTGCGCGCTGGCCGATTGCCATAGGGAATGGCAAAGCGCTATATGTGTGTATCCAGCCGATGACTGGATCCTCTTTTGATCCGACCAGGGAATGCAACCGATGAAGAAGTTTATGTTGGCAGTTGGTTTGTTGTGCCTTGCGGGGACAGCGTTTGCTGGCGGCAAGCCATGCGAAGAGCTGAAAGCCGAAATCGCCGCGAAGCTGGATGCCAAGGGCGTTTCTGGTTACTCGCTGGAAATTGTCGATAAAGGTGCCGCCGCCGGCGGGAAAGTTGTCGGCAAATGCGAAGCGGGCGCCAAGGTCATCGTCTACAAGAAGTAGCTTGATCGCGCTTTAAAGGAAAAAGCCGACGCAATGCGTCGGCTTTTTCATGGGCGCGTTTTGAGCGTCAACCCTTCATGACCTGCGCCAGCAGTTCATAGGAGTGAACACGATCGGAATGTTCGTACAGGTCGCAGGTAAAAATCAGTTCGTCGGCTTGCGTCTGCTCAACCAGCACGTCCAGTTTGGCGCGGATTTTCTGCGGGCTGCCCACCATCGCCAACCCTAGGAAATCGCTGACCGCTTCGCGCTCATGCGGCAGCCACAACCCGTCCATGGTTTTCACCGGCGGACGCTGGACCAGGCTTTGGCCACGCATCAGGGCGAGAATTCGCTGATAGACCGACGTCGCCAAGTAATCGGCCTGCTCGTCCGTGTCAGCCGCCACCAGCGGCACACCGAGCATTACGTAGGGCTTATCCAATACCGCTGAAGGCTTGAAGTGATTGCGGTAGACGCGAATCGCCTCGTGCATGAAGCGCGGTGCGAAATGCGAGGCGAAGGCGTAGGGCAAACCGCGCTCGCCGGCCAGTTGCGCACTGAACAGGCTGGAACCCAGCAACCAGACCGGGACGTTGGTCCCGGTGCCGGGCATGGCGATGATCCGCTGGTCCGGGGTGCGTGGACCGAGGTAGCGCATCAGTTCGGCCACGTCATCAGGGAAGTCGTCGGCGCTGCCGGAACGTTCGCGGCGCAACGCGCGGGCCGTCATTTGATCGGAGCCGGGTGCGCGGCCCAGGCCCAGGTCGATCCGCCCCGGGTACAGACTTTCGAGAGTACCGAACTGCTCAGCGATCACCAGCGGCGCGTGGTTAGGAAGCATCACGCCACCCGAGCCGACACGAATGGTCGAGGTCCCCCCCGCCAGATAGCCGAGCAGCACGGAAGTTGCCGAACTGGCGATGCCATCCATGTTGTGGTGTTCGGCGACCCAAAAGCGGTTGTAGCCGAATTTTTCGACATGCTGCGCCAGGTCCAGGGAGTTGCGCAGCGACTGGGCTGCGTTGCCGTTCTCGCGCACAGGCACCAGATCAAGGGTCGAGAATTTGATGTCGGACAGTCGTTTCATAAACCTGCTTCTCCAGTTAGGGCGCAGGTTTTTCTTACAAACGAAAACCTGCCGAATCCATAAGCGTGTTTCATGCAATGAGGGCATATACCCGAGTTTCAATAGCCAAGGCAAAAAACCTACGAAAATAGTAGGACAAACAAGATCGGGTGAACTTTGCACTGCCGGCTATCCTCAGAACCCTTGGCAACCGAAAACCACAAAGGCGCGACGCTCGTGCCGGATCTTGAGGAGGCAGGTATGGCTATTACGAAGAAAGCATCGGCTCATTGGGAAGGTGACCTGAAAACGGGCATCGGCTCGATCTCCACTGAAACCGGCGTGCTCAGGGAAGCGCCTTACGGCTTCAAGGCACGTTTCGAGGGCGGCAAGGGTACGAATCCGGAAGAGCTGATTGGCGCAGCCCACGCGGGGTGCTTCTCCATGGCGTTTTCGATGATTCTTGGCGATGCCGGCCTCAAGGCTGACAGCATCGATACCCAAGCCGAAGTCACTCTGGATCAAGTGGACGGTGGTTTTTCAATCACCGCCGTGAAACTGATCCTCCAGGCGAAAATCCCGGGGGCGACGCAGGCGCAATTCGAGGATCTGAGCAATAAAGCCAAAGAAGGCTGCCCGGTTTCAAAAGTGTTGAATGCGAAAATCACGCTGGAGGCGACGTTGCTCAGCTGATGGCGGCTGTTCGCGCAAACCGATAAAAGATCGCAGCCCTCAACAGGCTGCGTTCTTTTTTTGCGCCCGGACAAAACCTGACCAGCGAAATTGTGGTCGAATAAATGACAGCAGTGAATACGCATAACCCTGCGCGCTGCCTCAAAGGAGCTTCAACCATGAAACGTTTTACCTTGGCGGTTATCTGTTGCGCATTGGCCACATCGGCCCTTGCGGCACCGAAACCCTGTGAAGAACTCAAGGCCGAGATCGAAACCAAGATCCAGGCACAAGGGGTTTCGTCCTACACCCTGGAAATCGTCACCAATGACGAGGTGCACGATCAGAACATGGTCGTGGGCTCATGCGAAAACGGCACCAAAAAAATCATCTATCAGAAAAACGACCGCTGATTCGCCTCACAGGCAATAGGACTCCCGGTCTTCTGCGACGATTTCGCGCTTGGCGTTGTACAACCGGGCGCCCGGAACAAGCGTGATCGACTGGCCTACCAGCACGTAACGCTGACCTGCTTCGAAATGATCATATTGGATGGTCAGGTAGCACAGCCGTTCCGTTGGACCGTCCATGACGCCCAAGCCACCCCCACCCGGTATTTCAAAATCGAATCGGACGAGCAGCTCGTGGCTGCCAGGCGTAACCTGGAAAAAGCGTCCGTCATTCAATCGCCGCTTGTCCAATCGCTCGGCCATCAGCAACTTATCGTTGGGGAATGGCACAGAGAAGTCGACCCAAGCCATCTGCGGATCAACCGGCGGCAACGGACTCTGACAGCCAGCAACAACGCTGGCAGCGAGCAACAGCATTAACCTGCGCATGATGAATGTCCCAATGATTTGGTCATTCAGCATACCGCCGATCAGGTGTGTTGGCAGCCTGCCGGTGTGCCGTGGCCAATGACTTTTCGCTGTTGGTTATAGAGTTTCGCCCACGGCCTGAAGCCAATATTCCCCGCTTGCAGCTGATAACGCTCCCCGGCGTTGAAGTCGCTGAATTTCACGTTTAGCTGACAGTCACGCCATAACGGCTCGGCATCCGGGCCGATATTGGTCGGCGCGACCGGGAACCGGTAACGCACCGTCAACTCGTGGCTGCCGGGTTGCACCTGAAAATAGCGTTTGTCGGTCGTGGCTTTATCATCGACTTCCAACGCTTGCAGCGCCGAGTCTTTTCGTTGCGAGTCCAGGTCGATCCACGCCTGCGCCGGATCAGGGTGAGGCAATCCAAATACAGCACAGCCCGTCAGCATCAACAGGCCCCCCGTCAGCATCATCTTGTGCATAGCGCAGCTCCAGTCAGGCGGGATAGTCTTGCGGGCAGACTTTCCAAGGATGTTTTTATTTTGATCAGGCCGTTTCCAAGCCTTGGGTTACTTGATCGCGTTTTGCGCGTTTTGTTTCCGGGTATGTTGCTTTTGCTGCTCAACGGTTGCACCAGCGTCAGCTATTACAGTCAATTGGCAACGGGTCAGCTGCAACTGCTGCGGGCTCGTGAACCGGTGGCCGAGGTGATTGCCGATCCATCGCGCGATCAGACACTGCGTGCGCATCTGGCCCAGTCACAAAAAGCCCGGACATTCGCCAGCGAGCATTTGCACCTGCCGGACAATCAAAGCTATCGCCTGTATGCCGACATTGGCCGGCCGTTCGTTGTCTGGAATGTCTTCGTCACGCCGGAGTTTTCCCTGAAGCCACAGAACCATTGTTTCCCGATTGCCGGCTGCGTCGCTTATCGCGGTTACTACAGCCAGAGCGCGGCACGCGGCGAGGCGGCCTTGCAGCGCCTGCAAGGTATGGACGTTTCGATTGGGGGTGTCGAGGCGTACTCGACACTTGGCTGGTTCAACGACCCGATTATCAGCTCAATGATGGGCTGGGGTGACGAACGGCTGGCGACGCTGATTTTCCACGAACTGGCGCATCAACGTATTTATGTGAAGGACGACACGGAGTTCAACGAATCTTTCGCAACCTTCGTCGAACAGGAAGGCACTCGCCAATGGCGTGCAACCCGCGGTCTGGCGCCAGACACCGGAGCACAGGCACTACGACGGGATCAATTCACTCAGCTGGTGCTGGACACGCGCACGCGCCTTGAAAAGCTGTACGCCCAGCCCTTGCCAGCGGATCAAATGCGCCAGCGCAAGGCCGATGAGTTCGAACGACTGCGCAGCGAATACCGGCAGTTACGTGACAGCCAATGGGCGGGGGACAGGCGCTATGACGCCTGGGTCAACGCGCCGATGAACAATGCCCGGCTGTTGCCGTTTGGGTTGTATGACCAATGGGTGCCTGCGTTTGCTGTGCTGTTCAAGCAAGAAGGTGGGGACTGGGTGAGGTTTTATGCGGCCGTCGAGAAGCTGGGGGCGTTGCCGGTTGGGGAACGTAAGGTGACGTTGAAAGCCTTGGCAGATAAGATCTCCGTCGACTGAACTGCCGCCATCGCGGGCAAGCCTTGCCCGCGATGCCCTTCTGACTAGCGCTGTAAAAACGCCTGATGCATCTCATCCAGCGTTTCAAAGTGATAGGTCGGTGCTTCTGCACTCAACTCTTCGTGGCTACCAAACCCGTAACCCACAGCCGCTGCATCCAGCCCATTGCTGCACGCGCCGATCAGGTCGTGCTTGCGATCGCCGATCATCAAGGTATTCGTCGGATCCAGACCTTCTTCAGCCATTAAATGCGCAATCAGCTCGACTTTATTCGTACGCGTGCCGTCCAGCTCGCTGCCGTAAATCACTTTGAAGTGTTTGGCGAAATCAAAGTGCCGGGCGATTTCCCGGGCGAACACCCAAGGCTTGGATGTCGCGATGTACAACTGCCGGCCCTGCCCTACCAACGTTTCCAACAGTGGGGTTACACCGTCGAATACGCGGTTTTCGTACAGGCCGGTCACCTTGAAGCGTTCACGATAGTAATTCACCGCGTCCCAGGCCTTGGGCTCGTCGAAGTCGTAAAACTGCATGAACGCCTGTAACAACGGTGGGCCGATGAAGTGTTCCAGCTTGGTCAGGTCAGGTTCGTCGATCCCCAGTTTGCTCAGGGCAAACTGGATCGAACGCGTGATGCCCTCGCGCGGGTCGGTCAGGGTGCCATCGAGGTCGAATAAAACGGTTTGGTAATGCATGAATAATCCTGGGCAATAATGGAAGAGAGTCAGAGCTGGTCGTAACCTTCAGCCAGATGCAGATCCTTGAGCTTCACGTAATTCGCCGCACTGTAAGTGAAAAAAGCCTTCTCCTTGTCGGTCAGCGGTCGGATCTGTTTCACCGGGCTGCCCACATACAGGAAGCCGCTTTCCAGGCGTTTGCCCGGCGGCACCAGGCTGCCAGCGCCAATGATCACGTCATCCTCGACCACCGCACCGTCCATGACGATGCTGCCCATGCCGATCAAAACCCGGCTGCCCACGCTGCACCCGTGAAGCATGACTTTATGCGCTATGGTCACATCGTCGCCGATCAGCAGCGGAAAGCCATCGGGGTTGAACGGGCCGGCGTGGGTGATGTGCAACACGCAGCCGTCCTGAACACTGGTGCGCGCGCCGATACGGATGCGGTGCATGTCGCCACGGATCACGGTCAGCGGCCAGACAGAGCTGTCTTCGCCGATTACGACGTCGCCGATCACCACCGCCGTGCCATCGACAAAAGCGCCTTTACCCAGCAGCGGCGTGTGGTTCTGATACTTGCGAAGGTTCACGATAGGGTTTCTCTCTGTTGCCGATAGCTGCGGTGAGCGTCGATTGTAATTAAGATGGCCGCATGTTTCTTCCAGCCAAGGTGCCAACCGTGAGCGTGAACAACCCTCTTTTGCAGTCCTACGACCTGCCGCCGTTCTCCACGATCCGTGCCGAACACGTGCAACCGGCCATTGAACAGATCCTGGCTGACAACCGCGCCGCCATTATCGAGATCCTCAAATCCCAAGGCAAACAACCCACCTGGGCCGGTCTGGTATTGGCGATGGACGAACTCAATGATCGCCTGGGTGCTGCCTGGAGCCCGGTCAGCCATCTGAATGCCGTGTGCAACAGCGCCGAACTGCGTGAAGCCTACGAGTCCTGCCTGCCCGCCTTGAGCGCGTACTCCACCGAGCTGGGCCAGAATCGCGAACTGTTCCAGGCGTTCGAAGCGCTCGCCAATAGTCCCGAAGCCGCCGGTTTCGATGTGGCGCAGAAAACTATCCTGGAACACTCCCTGCGTGACTTCCGCCTGTCGGGTATTGACCTGCCAGAGGCTGAGCAAAAGCGTTACGCCGAAGTGCAGAGCAAGCTCTCGGAACTGGGCAGCCGCTTCTCCAATCAGTTGCTCGACGCCACTCAGGCCTGGACCCGACACGTCACCGATGAAGCCACCCTCGCCGGCCTGACCGATTCGGCCAAGGCGCAAATGGCGGCGGCAGCGCAGGCCAAAGGCCTGGACGGCTTCCTGATTACCCTGGAATTCCCGAGCTACTACGCGGTGATGACCTACGCCCACGACCGCGCCTTGCGCGAAGAAGTCTACGCCGCCTACTGCACCCGTGCCTCGGACCAAGGCCCGAATGCCGGTCAGAACGATAACGGCCCGGTCATGGAAGAAATCCTCGACCTGCGCCAGGAACTGGCCAAATTACTCGGTTTCGCCAGCTTCTCGGAGCTGAGCCTGGCCACCAAAATGGCCGAGTCCAGCGATCAGGTGCTGAGTTTCCTGCGCGACCTGGCCAAGCGCAGCAAGCCGTTTGCCGCTCAGGACCTGGAACAGCTCAAAGCCTATGCCGCCGAACAAGGCTGCCCGGACCTGCATAGCTGGGACAGCGGTTTCTACGGCGAAAAACTTCGCGAACAACGTTACAGCGTGGCTCAGGAAGCCCTGCGCGCCTACTTCCCGATCGACAAAGTGTTGAGCGGGTTGTTTGCCATCGTTCAGCGTCTGTACGGCATCGAGATCGCCGAACAGAAAGGCTTCGATACCTGGCACCCGGACGTTCGCCTGTTCGAGATCAAGGAAAATGGCCAGCACGTCGGCCGATTCTTCTTCGACCTCTACGCTCGCGCCAACAAGCGCGGCGGGGCATGGATGGACGGCGCCCGCGATCGTCGCCGCACCGCTGAAGGCGTGCTGCAAAGCCCGGTGGCCAATCTGGTGTGCAACTTCACCCCGGCCGACAGTGGCAAGCCGGCGCTGCTGACTCACGATGAAGTCACCACCCTGTTTCACGAATTCGGTCACGGCTTGCATCACCTGCTGACCCGCGTCGAACACGCCGGTGTATCCGGCATCAACGGCGTGGCCTGGGATGCGGTCGAGTTGCCGAGCCAGTTCATGGAAAACTGGTGCTGGGAGCCAGAAGGCCTGGCGCTGATCTCCGGTCACTATGAAACCGGCGAGCCACTGCCTCAGGACCTGCTGCAGAAAATGCTCGCGGCGAAAAACTTCCAGTCCGGCCTGATGATGGTGCGTCAGCTGGAATTCTCGCTGTTCGACTTCGAGCTGCACGCCACCCACGGCGACGGTCGTAGCGTGGCGCAGGTGCTTGAAGGCGTGCGCGACGAGGTCTCGGTCATGCGTCCACCGGCCTACAACCGCTTCCCGAACAGCTTCGCCCACATCTTCGCCGGCGGTTACGCGGCGGGTTATTACAGCTACAAGTGGGCGGAAGTGCTGTCGGCCGATGCGTTCTCCAAGTTCGAAGAAGACGGCGTGCTCAATGCCGAGACCGGTCGCGCATTCCGCGAGGCCATCCTGGCGCGCGGGGGTTCCCAGGAACCGATGGTGCTGTTCGTCGACTTCCGTGGCCGTGCGCCATCGATTGACGCACTCTTGCGCCACAGCGGCCTGAGTGAGGACGCGGCAGCATGAGTGAGGGACCTGTGATTACCAAAAGACGCTTTATCGCCGGAGCGGTTTGCCCGGCTTGCAGCGAGCCAGACAAGCTAATGATGTGGAGCGAAGACGACGTGCCACATCGCGAGTGCGTGGCCTGCGGTTATTCTGACACCCTGAATGAACAAGGCCTTTCCGTGCCCAAGGAACTGGGCACGCGGGTCAACACCTCGGCACTGAAAGTGCCGGACGCCAAGGTTCAGGCCGTACAGTTTTTCCCGAACCCGAAGCTGAAGAAAAAACCTGACGAGCAACACTGAGTCAACACCACCTTCCACTCTTTGACGGGTGGAAGGTGGTATCTATCTACCGCCCTTCCTGCGTGCTTCCCGCTTAGGCTGACCCCTTCAGCCACTATCAAGGAAGACGCCATGCCTGATACCAATCCGCTTTTGCACCACTGGGATCTCCCGCCTTGGTCGGCCATCCGCGCCGAGCATCTGGTGCCGGCCATCGAATCAATCATTGCCGACAATCACCAAACCATTGCCGAGATCACGGCCAGTCAATCCGAATTTCCGACCTGGGATGACCTGGTGCTGGCCATTGTTGAAACCGATGCTCGCCTGGATGAAGCGATGGGCATTATCGAAACCCTGATGACGGTCAAACACGACAATAAAGCGTGGGACACCGCAAGCCGTCGCTGTGGAGACGCCCTGGCGCAGTACAAGACGCAGAAGATGAGCAATCGGGAACTCTGGAAAGCCTGCCTGCGTCTGGCGCAAAGCTCGATTGCTCAGAATTTCGACGATTCACGCAAAGCCGTCATGAGCAAGATTCTGCGTGAGTTTCGCTTGTCGGGAATCGATTTATCCACCGAACAACAGCAACAGCTGACGCGGCTGAACCTCGGTATCAGCCTGTTCGAAGACCTTTTTTTGAGCAATCTGCACAGTGCCAGCTCTGCCTGGAGCAAGCACATCGACGACATCACCCGGCTCAATGGCCTACCCCAGGAGACCAAGGACCGTCTATCGCGCAACGCCCGACAGGCAGGACAAGATGGCTGGCTGATTCGTCTTGACCAGCACACCCGCCATCAAGTCATGACCTACGCCGAGAACCGCGCCCTTCGCGAAGAATACTTTATCGCCTACTCCACACGCGCTTCCGATCAGGGCCCAAACGCAGGGTCATTTGATAATGGTCCCGTATTGGAGCGTCTGTTGTCCCTGCGTCAGCAGAAAGCCCGACTGCTTGGGTACGAAAACTTCGCGCAATTGAGTCTCGCATCAGAAATGGCCGAATCCACGGCGCAAGTCAGCGAGTTTCTGCGTCGACAGGTGACGCTTGAGACACCGGCGCTTGTGCGGGACACCCAAGCGCTCGATGCGTTCGCGCTAGAGCGTGGCCTGAGTGAAGTCCACGCCTGGGACCATGATTTTCTCGCCGAACAATTGCGCCAGCAAAGTCTCGCAGGTGCCCTGAATGACCTGCGGGCCTATTTTCCCCTCGACGGGACTTTGCATCGGCTTTGCCTGTTCAGCGAACGTATGTTCGGGATCAAGATCGCCGAACAGACAACGTTCAGTCGCTGGCATGACAGCGTGCGACTGTTCGAAGTCAGCGAGCATGGGCAGGTGATCGGACACATTTACCTCGACCCCTTCCATCGAGAGGAGGCTTCGGACTATGCCTGGACCGCCACACGACGCAATCGACGAGTGAATGCCGAGGGTCGATTGATACTGCCGATTGCGATACTTCACCCCAACTTCACCCCAGGGATCGCCGATCATCCGTGCCTGCTTACCCACCAGGACCTGCGGGTGCTTTTTCATGAGTTCGGCCATTGTTTGCAGCACACCCTGACGCGATCACCTCATCACAACCTTTCCGGTATTTCACAACTGGGTCGTGATACCGCGGAGTTCGCCGGTCAACTGTTCGAGCGATGGTGCCTGTCGCGCGAGTTTCTATTGTGGCTGGCAGCGCACTACCAAACTGGCGAGCGATTGAGCGAGGAACGTATCGACAAAGCGCTGGCCGCTGTTCAAACACAAACCAGCCGGGAAACCGCGAGACTGCTGCTGGGTGCCTTGCTCGACTTCGATTTGCATCTTTGCCAGGGTGATAGCCGCAGCCTTCAGCAAGTCTTCGAGGACGTTCAGAGGAGGATTCCCGGCCTGCAACTGCCGTCCTATTGCCGGTTCGCCAACAGCTTTGACTACATGGTGACCGGCTACGCGGCCACGGTTTACGCCTACCAATGGTCGGGGGTGCTGGCGACCGAGGTGTTCAAGCGGTTTCAGCAGGAGTGGTTATTCAACCCCCAAACCGGCAGGGCCTTTCGCGAAGCCTTTTTTTCACCTGGCGACTCACGCTCACTGCTGATTGCCTTGAATGAGTTCCTGGGGCGGTCGGCCACCGATCAACTGTTAACGGCCTAGCCAGAGATCATTGCCAGCTAAACCCGTGATTACTCAATGTGAGCCGATTTGAACCAGCTCTTCATCGAACAAGTGGCGAACGGGCTGGTGCTGCAATCACCATTGGCCAACGCGATGCGGAGTTTATCGACGTCGGCCTGCATCATGTAACGCACGCCATCCTTGAAATGGGTGCTATCACCAAAGCCGCCCCGAGTCATTTCATTCAGGGCGTCTTCCTTGCTCCAACCCTGGATCACGACCCGGTACATGGCCGCCATCAAGCCCGTGCGGTCCGAACCGTGTTTGCAGTGCATCAGCACCGGGCCACTGGCCTCGGCGGCTTGAATGGCACGAAGGGCCTTAAGTACATCCGCGTCGTCCACGTGATTGGTCCGATAGGGCAACTGAACCTGAGCAATACCCGGCACAGACAACCAACTCGAATCTGACTCTGGCAGGAAATTGATGACGGTTCCCACCTGCAATTTTTCCAGTAATGCAATGGCGCCGCGATCGGGCAAAGCGCTGCGGTAGAGCGTCGGGGACATCTGAAAGAGGTTGTATTTCGCTTCGACCGGTTGCGCCCATTCCGCCGGACGAGGGGACGCGCTGTCATCCGCAAGGGCGAGAGTCAGGTTGAAAAGTGCAACCAGTGACAACAGAAATGTGGCTGGCATGAGGCGCAGTCGGGACATGCTCGGACAACCGTATGAAAAAGTGTGGATAGGTGTCACGCAGCATCAGCCTTGAGCAGTCAAAGGCCTGTGAGCCTGCTGTCAAAGAATTGTGAACTGGCCACGCTCGTGGTACCGATACATTTCAATACTATAAAGCGACACGAAAAGATCCGCATCGCTTTACAAGTTCGCCGTTAAATCGTCGACTCGTCAATATTTATATATTGCGTGAGTTAAGGATTAATAATCTTCGAATAGACTTTTGCCAATGCAACCAGAACTACTTTGTCCTGTGCATCAATCTCGCCATTGCCGTTTACATCGGGTGCGCCACTCAGGGTGAAGGTCATGCCGCCGTCATTCGACACGGCCTCGCGGGTGCTGGTGTCCAGCAGAGAGTAAGTAGACGTTCGGCTCTCAGGGTCATAGCCCTCTTCCTTCAGCGCAAACTGCATGGAAACCCGAACTTCTTTTGGACTAACAAGCGTAGGTGCCAACAGTTGAAGGAATACGCCACGCTGATTGTAATTCGACATTTATTAAATCCTTTTAATATGATTAACACGATAACTTCGTGCGAAATGAAGAATACTGACAACGCCACTAAACTTGCCATGCGCATTATGTTTCTCATAATGACCGGCCTCACATTATTCACACGCCGAACGGCACTGGTCGATTGCATCGAGTCCGTATACTGTATGCACATACAGCTAAAGGATTTTGTCGATGGCTACTCCCTTGCCCCCTCGCGGACGCGGCACCGCGACCAACCCGCACAACCGCTTCGCGCCGAATCGCTCGGTGGCCGAGGATGACGGTTGGTATCAGGAAGCGCCGCTCACCCAGGGCACCGAAGTACGCATCGAAACGGCGAAAACCATCATCACCCGTAACAACTCGCCGGACTTGCCATTCGATCGTTCGATCAACCCCTATCGCGGCTGCGAACATGGCTGCATCTACTGCTATGCACGGCCCAGCCATGCGTATTGGGACATGTCGCCGGGGCTGGATTTCGAGACCAAATTGATCGCCAAGACCAACGCCGCCGATGTGCTGGAAGAACAGCTGTCCAAACGCGGTTATCAGTGCGCGCCGATCAACCTGGGGTCCAACACCGATCCTTACCAGCCAATCGAGCGTGAGCACAAAATCACTCGTAAAACCCTCGAAGTGCTGCTGCGTTACCGCCATCCGGTGACCATCATCACCAAAGGCTCGCTGATTCTTCGTGACCTCGACCTGCTGGCCGAACTCGCCGGGCAACGGCTGGTGGCGGTGATGATCAGCCTCACCACCCTGGACGATGAGCTCAAACGTATCCTCGAACCGCGTGCCGCAGCGCCCAAGGCCCGGTTACGGGCGATACGCGTCATGCATGAAGCGGGTATTCCGGTCGGTGTGTTGTGTTCGCCGATGATTCCGATGATCAA
The DNA here is from genome assembly GCF_024748695.1 of Pseudomonas sp. B21-040. Lineage (NCBI taxonomy): Bacteria > Pseudomonadati > Pseudomonadota > Gammaproteobacteria > Pseudomonadales > Pseudomonadaceae > Pseudomonas > Pseudomonas sp. B21-040. Next base: position 82,986 of record NZ_CP087176.1, on the reverse strand, counting down.
CGACAGCGAACTCGAAAGCCTGCTGACCGAGGCGCATGCGGCCGGCGCGCAAAGCGCGGCCTACATGATGCTGCGCCTGCCGCTGGAAGTGGCGCCGCTGTTCGAAGAATGGTTGGCCGCCCATTATCCGCAGCGTGCCGCTCATGTGCTGAGCCTGATACGCCAGAGCCGTGGCGGTGAGCTCTATGACAGTCGTTTTGGTGCCCGGATGCGCGGCGAAGGCCCCTTTGCAGACCTGCTGGCACAACGTTTCAACAAAACCATCAAGCGCCTGGGGCTTAATCGTCGGGAAGGTTTTAATCTGGACTGCGATGCCTTCTGTCCGCCGGGTCGCCAGATGTCACTGATTTAAGGACAATTGGCCTATGGTTGAGTGGTGAGGAAATCACCGCACCTTTAGGCTGGTCACGTTTTTTGTGACCTGTAACACGCGTTCCAGAGCGGTCGACTCAGTTTGATTCAAGTTTCGGTAGCGACCTTGTTCGTAGAGTGACTGATGGGTCGAGGTTTTCGACCTGGATGTTTTTTAAACAGCCACTGGCTTCACACTGGACAAAACGGGACACTTCCCTGACTCCGCCATTGAGGATGAATTGATGAGTGAGAAGGATAAACAGCCGTTGGCTGCGTCGGCACAAGCCCAACCCGAGGCGGAAACCGCCGATGCAGCGTTACAGCATATCGTTGACGGCTTTTTGCATTTTCACCATGAGGTCTTTCCACAGCAGGAGGAGCTCTTCAAAAAACTCGCCACGGCCCAGAGCCCCAGAGCGATGTTCATCGCCTGCGCCGATTCGCGCATCGTTCCTGAGCTGATCACCCAAAGCGCTCCCGGCGATCTGTTCGTGACCCGCAACGTGGGCAATGTGGTACCGCCTTATGGGCAAATGAACGGTGGTGTTTCCACCGCCATCGAGTACGCGGTCCTCGCCCTTGGCGTGCAGCACATCATCATTTGCGGGCACTCCGACTGTGGCGCGATGCGCGCAGTGCTGAACCCGCAAAGCCTGGAAAAAATGCCGACGGTAAAAGCCTGGCTGCGACACGCCGAAGTGGCGAAAACCATGGTCCAGGAAAACTGCCATTGCTCTGACGAGAACGAAAGCATGCACATCCTCACCGAGGAGAATGTGATTGCTCAGCTTCAGCATTTACGCACGCACCCATCGGTGGCCTCGCGCATGGCCAACGGTCATCTGTTCATCCATGGTTGGGTCTACAGCATCGAAACCAGCGAAATCAAAGCTTACGACGCGGACCAGGGGCGTTTCCTGCCACTCGATGGCAGCCATCCGATTCCGGTGGCAACGCCCAAAGCGCGGTTCTAAAAACGCCTGAATCCTCGAGTGGGACCAGGCGAATTGAAATGAGGGGGAGTGAAGCGCGGGTTGGCAATGTGGGAGCGAGCCTGCTCGCTCCCACGGGAACATATTGTTCGATGGATCAAGCTGCCGGCTGATCCAGTTCCAGGCCTACACCCAAGCGGCGCGACATACACGGCCAGCGTTTCCACGCGGCGCCGGTGTCCGGGCTGTTGAGCTTCTCGCGGTAGGTTTCCACCGACTCCAGTGCAAAACTCTCATCATCGAGCATCTCGTCGATGGCGTGATGCACTGCTTCATCCAGTTGGTTGGCAAATTCCTCACCGATCAATTGGTGAGCAATCAGATTGGCGACCGTCATGTCCAAGGGGATCAGTGGCTGGCCGAAATGCTTGATGTACAGGTCGTTGACCTCTTCTACAAAACGGTGCGCCAGATAGGCTTCATCCAGCAGGCTGTCGAGCCCGACATGGCCGGCCATGATGGTTGGCGGCTGGAGGAAGTACTGCTCGGCGATGTTCAGCACCGGTTTGATTTGTGAATCGATACCCGCTTCCCTTGCCACTTCATTGGCTGCGTCCAGCAGATCGGGTACTTCATCGATGTAGGCGCTAATAAAACGCGTCAGTACGCCATTGGCATCAGCCTCTGGCAATTGGATAGCAGGGTGTAGATGAGGCAGTTTGGTCTGCAGCTGACGCGCCAGCAGGCCAGTGTCTTTCTCGTGTTGTTGGGCTTTTTGGATCTGCTCGCGCAATGCGGCGGTGTTCATGAAAACTCCAGGAAACAAAGGCAATGAAATAGGGAAGACATAACTTAGCTGCCTTATGAAAAATGCTAAGACGCATTTGTCATAATTGTTTCATCCTTGAGACGCCTCCGTTATATCGATTTGCCACCACTCGTCTGCATCCTTCTCCATTCGTGCCCTTGAACGCAAGTACCAGCTGTTTCAGATCATTTACGCCATCACATTGCGAGGTAGCAGTCGCTGTCTATACTCGGGTGGGAATGGAGTTAGCTGATGACGCCCGACTGCACACGCAGCAAGGCTCGGCGATTCAAGTTCGTAGTCTGAAAAAGCCGCTCCCTTGCCGCAGGTGAAAGCCGGCGGGATAACAAGAACGATAAGGGGAACCCGCAATGATGCGACATCCACACGTCTGGATGGGCCTCCTGTTGTGGTCGATTTTCGGTCAGGCGCAAGCAGCCTGGACTGTGAATATGGCGCCAGGAGCGACTGAAATCAGTCACGCAGTATTTGACCTGCACATGACCATTTTCTGGATCTGTGTAGTGATCGGCATCATCGTCTTTGGCGCCATGTTCTGGTCGATGATTCTCCACCGCCGCTCGACCGGGCAGGTGGCCGCAAAATTTCATGAAAGCACCACCGTCGAAATCCTTTGGACCATCGTGCCCTTCATCATTCTGGTGGCCATGGCGGTTCCCGCGACGGCAACCCTGATCAAGATGTACGACGCCAGTGAGCCGGATATCGACATCCAGGTCACGGGCTATCAGTGGAAGTGGCACTACAAATACCTGGGCCAGGACGTTGAGTTCTTCAGCAACCTGAACACTCCCGCCGACCAGATCCACAACAAGGAAACCAAGGGCGAGCATTACCTGCTCGAGGTCGACAAGCCGCTGGTGTTGCCGATTGGTGCGAAGGTGCGCTTTTTGGTGACCTCCGCCGACGTCATCCATTCCTGGTGGGTCCCGGCCTTCGCGGTCAAGCGCGATGCGATCCCGGGGTTCGTCAATGAGGCCTGGACCCGCGTCGACAAGCCCGGCATCTACCGTGGCCAATGCGCCGAGTTGTGCGGCAAGGACCACGGCTTCATGCCGATTGTGGTCGAGGTCAAGGAAAAGGCCGATTACGAAAAATGGCTCGCCGACCGCAAGGCTGAAGCCCTGCAACTCAAAGAACTGACCAGCAAAGAGTGGACCCTCGACGAGCTCAAGGAACGTGGTGACAAGATCTACCACACCACCTGCGTGGCCTGTCACCAGGCCGAAGGTCAAGGGCTGCCGCCGATGTTCCCGGCACTCAAGGGCTCGAAAATCGCCACCGGACCGAAAGAAGGTCACCTGAGCATTGTCTTCCACGGCAAACCCGGCACCGCCATGGCGGCGTTCGGCAAGCAGCTCTCGGAAGTCGATATCGCGGCGGTCGTGACCTACGAACGTAACGCCTGGGGCAACAACAAGGGCGACATGGTCACTCCTAAAGAAGTGTTGGAGCTGAAACAGGCGGAAAGCAAATGACCCGGTCTATTGCGTACTTAAGGAACGGGTTGGGGCTACGCGCCCCGACCTGCCCAGCCCATCTGTTTGCAGGAGACAGGACATGACTGCTGTAGTCGATGAACATGTTCATACCGCCACCGACCACACCCACGTCCACGGCCCCGCCAAAGGCCTGATGCGTTGGGTGCTGACCACCAACCACAAGGATATCGGCACGCTGTACCTGTGGTTTGCGTTTTCCATGTTCCTGCTCGGCGGCTCGTTCGCGATGGTGATTCGCGCCGAGCTGTTCCAGCCGGGGCTGCAAATCGTCCAGCCGGAATTCTTCAACCAGATGACCACCATGCATGGCCTGGTCATGGTCTTCGGTGCGGTGATGCCGGCCTTCGTCGGCCTCGCCAACTGGATGATCCCGTTGATGATCGGCGCACCGGACATGGCGCTGCCACGGATGAACAACTTCAGCTTCTGGCTGCTGCCGGCCGCGTTCCTGCTGCTGGTGTCGACCCTGTTCACCCCCGGTGGCGGTCCGAACTTCGGCTGGACGTTCTACGCCCCGCTGTCGACCACCTACGCACCGGAAAGCGTGACGTTCTTTATCTTCGCCATCCACTTGATGGGGATCAGTTCGATCATGGGCGCGATCAACGTGATCGCGACCATCCTCAACCTGCGCGCCCCCGGCATGACGTTGATGAAAATGCCGCTGTTCGTCTGGACCTGGCTGATCACCGCATTCCTGCTGATCGCGGTGATGCCAGTACTGGCCGGATGCGTGACGATGATGCTGATGGACATCCACTTCGGCACCAGCTTCTTCAGTGCCGCCGGTGGCGGTGATCCGGTTCTGTTCCAGCACGTGTTCTGGTTCTTCGGTCACCCCGAGGTGTACATCATGATCCTGCCGGCCTTCGGTGCCGTCAGCTCGATCATCCCGACCTTCTCGCGCAAACCGCTGTTCGGCTACACCTCGATGGTCTACGCCACGGCGAGTATCGCGTTCCTGTCGTTCATCGTCTGGGCGCACCACATGTTTGTGGTCGGCATTCCTTTGGTGGGCGAGTTGTTCTTCATGTACGCGACGCTGTTGATCGCGGTGCCGACCGGGGTGAAGGTGTTCAACTGGGCCAGCACCATGTGGCAAGGCTCACTGACCTTCGAGACGCCGATGCTGTTTGCCGTGGCGTTCGTGATCCTGTTCTCCATCGGCGGTTTCTCCGGGTTGATGCTGGCCATCGCCCCAGCGGACTTCCAGTACCAGGACACCTACTTCGTCGTCGCGCACTTCCACTATGTGCTGGTGCCGGGGGCGATTTTCGGGATCTTCGCCTCGGCCTATTACTGGATGCCGAAATGGACCGGCCACATGTACGACGAAACCCTGGGCAAGCTGCACTTCTGGCTCTCGTTCATCGGCATGAACATGGCGTTCTTCCCGATGCACTTCGTGGGCCTGGCCGGCATGCCGCGACGGATTCCGGACTACAACCTGCAATTCGCCGACTTCAACATGGTCTCCTCAATTGGCGCGTTCATGTTCGGCGCAACGCAGCTCTTCTTCCTGTTCATCGTGATCAAGACCATTCGTGGTGGCCCGCCTGCACCGGCCAAACCATGGGATGGGGCCGAAGGCCTGGAGTGGAGCATTCCGTCACCGGCGCCGTATCACACCTTTACTACGCCGCCGGAAGTGAAATGAAACGCCTGGCCTTTGTAGGAGTGAGCCTGCTCGCGATGGGTTCGACGCGGTGTGCCAGACACACCGCCATTGCGAGCAGGCTCACTCCTACAGGGTTTGGCGTGGAGGTTGGAAACCATGGCTGATTCGATTTCGATGAAAAAACTGGTCACCCGCCTGCTGCTGGTGGTGGTGGCCATGTTTGTCTTCGGGTTTGCCCTGGTGCCGATCTACGACGTGATGTGCAAGGCCTTCGGCATTAACGGCAAGACCGCCGGGCAATACGAAGGCGAGCAAACCGTGGACACCTCGCGGCAGGTTCGCGTGCAGTTCCTGTCGACCAACACTGCCGACATGCCATGGGACTTCTATCCCAAGGCTGAGGAGTTGACCGCCAATCCGGGCGCTGTGAACGAGATGATTTTCATCGCGCACAACCCCACCGATCGGCCGATGAGCGCCCAGGCCGTGCCGAGCATCGCGCCCAGCACAGCCGCGGCGTACTTCCACAAGACCGAATGTTTTTGCTTTACCCAGCAAGTGCTGCAGCCCGGTCAACGGATCGAGATGCCGGTACGTTTCATCGTTGACCGTGACATGCCCAAGGATGTGAAGCACCTGACGCTGTCCTACACGCTGTTCGATATCACCGCCCGACATCCACCGGTAGCTGTAAACACTGGCGGCTGAGCGTGCCCGATAAGGAGAACAATAAATGGCAACTCATGAACACTATTACGTACCCGCCCAGAGCAAATGGCCGATCATCGCCACGTTCGGCATGGTCACCACGGTGTTTGGCCTGGGTACCTGGTTCAACGATCTGAAGGCCGCGCGGCCGGAATCCCACGGCCCGCTGATCTTTTTCGTCGGCGGCCTATTGCTGGCCTACATGCTGTTCGGCTGGTTCGGGACGGTGATCAAGGAAAGTCGTAGCGGCTTATATAGCGCTCAGATGGACCGCTCGTTTCGCTGGGGCATGAGCTGGTTCATCTTCTCCGAGGTGATGTTTTTCATCGCTTTCTTCGGCGCGCTGTTTTATGTACGTCACGTCTCCGGCCCGGCCCTCGGCGGTGAAGGTGCCAAGGGCATCGCGCACATGCTGTGGCCGACTTTCGAGTGGACCTGGCCGCTGCTCAACAACCCTGACTCGAAACTGTTTCCACCGCCCAAGGAAGTCATCAGCCCCTGGGGCTTGCCGCTGCTCAACACCGTGCTGCTGGTGAGTTCCAGCGTGACCGTGACCATCGCCCACCACGCGCTGAAAAAGGGTCATCGCGGCGCACTGAAACTCTGGCTGGCGATCACCGTGTTGCTGGGCTGTGCGTTCCTCACCTTTCAGGCTGAAGAATACATGCACGCCTACCACGAGCTGGGTCTGACCCTCGGCTCCGGCATCTACGGTGCGACGTTCTTCATGCTCACCGGTTTCCACGGCGCCCACGTGACCATCGGCACGATCATTCTGTTTGTGATGCTGATGCGGGTCATGCGCGGGCACTTTGATGCCGATCACCAGTTCGGCTTTGAAGCGGCGAGTTGGTATTGGCACTTCGTGGACGTGGTGTGGATCGGCCTGTTCGTTTTCGTCTACGTGCTATGAGGCTTACCAAGGCGCGTGCGACACCAACTGGCCACTGAAGAAGCCCCAGGCGATCAAGCCGACGGTGACAGCGGCCAAGGCCACACGAACACTCAAGGCAATGACGAGGCGGTTTGAGCTGCTGTCGTCCTTGACCAGAAAAAACAGGCCGCTGAACAGGCTGACAACCGTGGCAATCAGCATCAGGACGATGGCTGCTTTGAGCATGGTGAGACTCCGGGGGAAAGGCGATGCACTTGAGTATAGCTATCGCGACCAGCGACTTTTTGGCCTCGCCATGAAGCGCTTCCGGCCGGGCATCGTGCCGACCCTGGTGGTGGCAGCATTGCTGCCGCTGCTGGTGTCGCTCGGGTTCTGGCAACTGGGCCGAGGCGCGGAGAAAAGCGCGTTGCTGCAAAGCTATGCCGAGCGCCGCGCCGCCGAACCGATGGCCAGCACCGAGTTGCAACACACCGAAGACCCGGCCTTTCGCCGGGTTCACTTGCACGGCCAATTCGATGCCGCGCACAGCCTGCTGCTGGACAACCGCCAGCGTAACGGCAAGGTCGGCGTTGAGCTATTGCAACCGTTTCAGGACCAGGCGTCCGGGTTCTGGTTGCTGGTCAATCGCGGCTGGCTGCCCTGGCCGGACCGGCGCATACCGCCGCAGTTCACTACACCTGAAGAGGCCTTGAGCCTTGACGCCTCGGTCTACGTGTCCCCCGGCGCGACCTTCCAGTTGCATGCCGATCCGAGCACCACGACCTGGCCACAACTGGTGACCGCCGTTGAGCCGGCCAAGCTGTGGACGGCGCTGAACCGTGCAGGGTTCGCCTACGAATTACGTGAAGAAACCGGCCCCACGTCCTACCAGGCCGATTGGCCAGTAGTGGCCATGGGGCCGGAAAAACACCTCGCTTATGCCGTGCAGTGGTTCGCCATGTCGCTCGCCCTGTTCGGCCTTTATCTCTATCTCGGCTGGCACAACGCAAAGGAGAAACACCATGGGAGCGGCCATGAATCCACCCAACATGTCTGAGGCGAAAACACCGGCGAGTCGACGCAAGGGCCGCTTTCAGCTGCTGCTGATTTTGCTCGGGGTGATCGGTCCGATGATCCTCGCCACCGGCATGTACAAACTGCAGTTCTGGGTGCCGGAGGGTCGCAGCTATCACGGCGAGCTGATCGGTAACGGCCAGACACGCGCCGATCTGGGTGTGCAGGCACAAGAGGATCGCTGGCAGTTGCTGGTAACGGCGCCCAAGGATTGCTCGGTCGACTGCCAGCAACTGGTGTACCTGGCGCGACAAATCCAGATCGGCCTTGGCCGCGATGCCTCCCGCGCCAGCCACGCCTTGGCTGCCGCGCAACCGCTGAGCAGCGAGTACGACGCCAAGCTGACCCGCGAGTATCCTCAACTACAACGCTACCCCATGGACCTGACCACTTTCAGCAAGACGACAGGGGATAAAACTGCACCGCAACTGTGGATCATCGACCCGCACGGCAACCTGGTGCTGCTTTATGACCCGACGGTGAAGGGCAAGGATCTGCTTAACGACCTGCGTCATCTGCTGAAACTGTCGAACATCGGATAAGGGCATCGTCATGGCCAAACCTGGATTTCGCCTCGCGCTGTTTGCCACCTTGCTGGCACTGATTGTGGTGTTGCTCGGCGCCTACACCCGCCTGACCCACGCCGGCCTCGGCTGCCCGGACTGGCCCGGTTGCTACGGTTTTATCAGCGTGCCGAAAAGCGAAGCCCAACTGGCGCATGCCGAATTGCACTTTCCCGATGCTCCGGTCGAAGCCCATAAAGGCTGGAACGAGATGGTCCACCGCTACTTCGCCGGTACGTTGGGGCTGTTGATTTCGATCCTGGCGGGCCGGGCCTGGGTGCACCGTCGTCATCCGGGGCAACCGGTGAAGTTGCCATTGTTCTTGCTGGCGGTGGTGTTCGCCCAAGCCGCGTTCGGCATGTGGACGGTGACGCTCAAGCTCTGGCCGCAAGTGGTCACCGGGCATTTGCTCGGCGGGTTTGCGACGCTGAGTTTGTTGTTTTTACTGACGTTGCGCCTGTCGGGCGTATTGCCGGCGCTGACCGTGCCACGGCGTTTGCAGTATTGGGCGACGGCAGGGTTGCTGCTGGTGATCCTGCAAATTGCCCTCGGTGGCTGGGTCAGTTCCAACTATGCCGCCGTGGCCTGCATCGATTTCCCGACCTGTCATGGACAATGGATGCCACCGGCCGATTTCGCCAACGGCTTTCATCTGACTCAACACATCGGCCCCAATTACCTTGGTGGACAACTGGACAGCGATGCCCGTACCGCGATTCATCTGACCCACCGAATTGGCGCGTTGCTGGTCACGCTGGTGCTGCTCGGGCTCGCCTGGCAACTGAAAGCCGTCGGCATGACGCGTCTTGCAGGGATGGTGCTGATCGCACTCACTGCACAAATCACCCTTGGAATCAGCAACGTGCTGTTCCATCTGCCGCTACCGGTGGCCGTCGCCCACAACGCGGGCGGCGCGGCACTCCTGCTGACGATGGTGCTGGTCAATTATCACGCACGGACCAGTCTGGTTCGGGTCAAGCAGCAATCCCTCGCCCGTTGGCACTTCAGCCCGCGTAAACACTCAGCCGGGCCCATAACAATAAAAGGAGAGATGCCATGGCGACATTGATCGGCGAACGTCACAGTCAGGCGATCTGGCGTGACTACCTGGAGCTGACCAAGCCGAAAGTGGTGGTGCTGATGCTCATCACCTCGCTGGTCGGCATGTTCCTCGCGACCCGTGCCGGGGTGCCATGGACGGTGCTGGTGTTCGGCAATCTGGGGATCGCCTTGTGTGCCGGTGGCGCCGCGGCCGTCAACCATGTGGTGGACCGGCGCATCGATACGATCATGGCACGCACGCACAAACGTCCGTTGGCGCAAGGCCGGGTGTCACCGGCCTCTGCGCTGACGTTTGCCCTGGTGCTGGCCGTGCTGGGTCAGGCCTTGTTGCTGGCGTTCACCAATCCGCTGACCGCCTGGCTGACCCTCGCATCGCTGCTCGGGTATGCAGTGGTCTACACCGGTTTCCTGAAACGTGCGACCCCGCAGAACATCGTCATCGGCGGCCTGGCCGGGGCAGCCCCGCCGTTGCTTGGCTGGACCGCTGCCACCGGACACGTCAGCGCCGAACCGCTGCTGCTGGTGCTGATCATTTTCGCCTGGACCCCGCCGCACTTCTGGGCGCTGGCGATTCACCGCAAAGAGGAATACGCCAAGGCCGACATTCCAATGCTGCCGGTCACCCATGGCGAGCACTACACCAAGGTGCACATCCTGCTTTATACCTTAGCGTTGCTGGCCGTCAGCCTGATGCCCTACGTGATCCACATGAGCGGCCTGCTCTACCTGGCTTGCGCCGTGGTGCTGGGCGCAAGGTTTCTGCAATGGGCCGTGGTGCTGTACCGTGGCACCCGGCCGCACGCGGCGATCAACACGTTCAAGTATTCTATTTACTACTTGTTCCTGCTGTTTATCGCGCTGCTCGTAGACCACTACTTACTGTTGAACCTATGACTCGAACCCAGAAAACCGTCTTCATTCTCGTCGCCCTGATCGCACTGGTTCTGGGCCTGACCATCAACAAAGTGCTGTCTGGTAAAGGCCAGGGCGACCCGACGGCACTGATCGACGCGGGGATCATCCTGCTGCCGCAAAGTCGCAACTTGCCTGACGTGAAAATGACCGATCAGGACGGCAATCCAGTGACGGTCAATCAGCTGAAAGACAAGTGGAGCCTGCTGTTCTTCGGCTACACCTTCTGCCCGGATATCTGCCCGACCACCCTCGCCCAGTTGCGTCAGATCAAAAGCGAGCTGCCACCCGAGGCGGTGGCCAAACTGCAGATCATCCTGGTCAGCGTCGACCCGAACCGCGATACCCCGCCTCAGCTCAAGCAGTACCTGGGCTACTTCGATCCACAGTTCAAAGGCCTGACCGCTTCCTCGGTGGATGACATTCAGAAGCTGGCCAACGCCGTGAGCATTCCGTTTATTCCGGCCGACACCAGCAAACCGAACTACACGGTTGATCACAGTGGCAACCTGGCGGTAATCGGCCCGGATGGCACACAGCGAGGGTTTATTCGGGCGCCGCTGAACAATGCGAAGCTGGTGGCGCAGTTGCCGGTGATGCTTAACCGCAAATAATCACCACGCTTTTCTGTAGGAGCACGGCTTGCCGGCGATGGCGGTCTCAAGGATGCCATCGCCGGCAAGCCGTGCTCCTACAGGGAGCGGTGTTTTGGCACAAAAAAAGGGGACGCACATGGCGTCCCCTTTTTCGTTGCGTTCAGACAATCAGAACGCCGGCACTACCGCGCCTTTGTACTTCTCGAGGATGAAGGCTTTGACTTCCGGGCTGTGCAGCGCGGCAACCAGTTTCTTCATCGCGTCGCTGTCCTTGTCGTCCGGACGGGCCACGAGGATGTTCACGTATGGCGAGTCGCTGCCTTCGATGACCAGCGCGTCCTTGGCTGGATCGAGCTTGGCTTCCAGCGCGTAGTTGGTGTTGATCAGCGCCAGGTCGACCTGGGTCAGCACGCGTGGGATGGTCGCGGCTTCCAGTTCACGGAATTTCAGGTCCTTGGAGTTCTCGGTGATGTCCTTCACGGTCGACAGGATGTTGTTCGAGTCCTTCAACTTGATCAGGCCAGCCTTCTCCAACAGCAAGAGCGCACGGCCGCCATTGGTGGCGTCATTCGGGATCACCACGTTGGCACCACCCGGCACCTCGGCGAGGGTTTTGTACTTGCTGGAGTACGCGCCCAGCGGCTCCAGGTGCACACCGACCACGGAAACCAGGTTGGTGCCCTTGGCCTTGTTGAACTCATCGAGGTACGGCTGGTGCTGGAAGAAGTTGGCGTCCAGACGTTTTTCCGCTACCTGCACGTTCGGCTGAATGTAGTCGGTGAAGACTTTGACCTTCAGGTCCACGCCTTCTTTGGCCAGGGCCGGCTTCACGAATTCGAGGATTTCTGCGTGCGGGACCGGGGTGGCAGCGACAGTCAGGGTGTCTGCGTGGGCGGAGAAGGCCGCAACAGCAGCGAACGCGACAAGTAGTTTTTTCATTCAGCTAACTCCATATAAGGCGCCCGTCTGGCGCCTGCCAGCGAATGGCCGGCTCATTTGTTATTGACGAGAATTCTTTATTTTCTGGAAAAATGGACAACCAACTTGTCGCCAAAGGTTTGCAGCACCTGAACCAGCACCAGCAGCAGCAACACCGTCACAACCATCACGTCGGGCTGGAAACGCTGATAACCAAAACGGATCGCCAGGTCGCCCAGGCCACCAGCGCCGACTACACCGGCCATTGCCGTATAGGACACCAGCGTAATCGCTGTCACCGTAATCGCGGCGAAGATGCCGGGACGGGCTTCTGGCAGCAAGGCATTGGTGATGATCTGACGCGTCGTCGCGCCCATGGCCTGGGTGGCTTCGATGATGCCGCGATCCACTTCACGCAATGCGGTTTCCACCAGTCGCGCAAAGAACGGCGTGGCGCCCACCACCAGCGGTGGGATCGCACCCGCGACGCCCAGCGATGTGCCGGTGATCAACACGGTGAACGGGATCATCACAATCAGCAAAATGATGAAGGGCAGCGAACGCAGCACGTTCACCATCAGCGACAGTATCGCGTAGACGCCTTTGGCTTCCAGCAACTGGCGCGGGCTGCACAAGAACAGCAGCACGCCCAGCGGCAAGCCGAGCAATACAGTGAACAGTAAGGAACCGCCGAGCATCATCAACGTGTCGCCGGTGGCCAGCCAGATTTCGTACCAATCGATATTAACGAAGAAACTTGTCAGGACTTCCATCAGCGCAGCACCTCCATGTGAACGTCAGCCGCGGTGAAGCGGGCAAACGCCGCCTCCATGTCGCCACCGGTGACGGCCAGGGTCAGTTGCCCGTAGGGGATGTCTTTGATGCGGTCGATACGACCGGCCAGGATGCTGTAGTCCACACCCGTTTCGCGGGCGACGGTGCCCAGCAGTGGCGCGTAGGTCGCTTCGCCCTGGAAGGTCAGGCGTACGATGCGGCCCGGCACATGAGCGAAGTCGTCGCGCTGTTCGCTTTCGTCGATCTGCTCGTCTTCTTGCACAAAACGCTTGGTGGTCGGGTGCTTCGGATGCAGGAACACCTCGGCCACCGAACCTTGCTCGACGATCACACCGGCGTCCATCACCGCGACCTGGTCGCAGACTCGGCGAATCACGTCCATTTCGTGAGTGATCAACACGATGGTCAGCTTCAGCTCGCGGTTGATCTCGGCCAGCAACTGCAGGACCGACGCCGTGGTCTGTGGGTCCAGGGCGCTGGTGGCTTCATCGCACAGCAGGATTTTCGGTTTGGTCGCCAGGGCACGGGCAATGCCGACGCGCTGCTTCTGGCCACCGGACAACTGAGCCGGGTACTTTTTGGCGTGGTCGGACAAACCCACCCGCGCCAGCAATTCGGCCACCCGCAGGTCGATCTCGCTGCGCGACAGTTCGCCGGCCAGGGTCAACGGCAACGCGACATTGTCGGCCACTGTCTTGGACGCCAGCAGGTTGAAGTGCTGGAAAATCATCCCGACTTGCTGACGGAAGCGTCGCAGGCTGTTGGCATCCAGCGCGGTGACTTCTTCGCCGTCGACGATGATCTTGCCGCCACTGGAGTTCTCCAGGCGATTGATCAGACGCAGCAGGGTACTTTTTCCCGCACCGGAATGACCGATCAGGCCGAAAACCTGACCGTTCTCAATCGTCAGACTGGTCGGATGCAGGGCGGGAATATCCTTACCGGCGACGCGGTAGGTTTTGTGGACGTTTTGAAACTCGATCACGTAGCGAACCTTGTGGGGCGCGTTAGAAAAAGGATCAGCGGTTAGCCGGGCGCGCATTTTAGCCTGTCCGTATAGAGGTTATTAGCATTTATTCCGCATTCATCCTTCGATTTGGCAATAACGCGATCAAAGGTCATAAAAAAGGAACGGCTAAAAACCCCATCAGTCACTAATAAGGCAACTCGAAAACGCCCCCGGTGCCGTGCCTGGGGAATGCACAGAGTCCTGGCTTCGGCGGGAATCGAACGAGGAGTTTAGCCTGATGAGCATCAAGAAGCCTGCCGCAAACAAAAGCGCAATGGCCGGTACCGATGCCCCGGACCGGGGCAACACCAATGCCAAGCTCGACAGCCTGGAAAAATTTCGCTCCGACGCCACCGACCAGGCCCTGCGCACCAATCAGGGCGTGAAGGTATCGGACAACCAGAACACCCTGAAAGCCGGCGCCCGCGGGCCTTCGCTGCTGGAAGACTTCATCATGCGTGAGAAAATCACGCACTTTGACCATGAACGCATTCCCGAACGCATCGTCCATGCTCGCGGAACCGGCGCGCATGGTTACTTCCAGGCATACGAAAACCATTCTGTGTTGACCAAGGCTGGTTTCCTGCAGGATCCGGGTAAGAAGACGCCAGTATTCACGCGTTTTTCCACGGTACAGGGGCCACGCGGGTCAGGCGATACCGTGCGGGATGTTCGAGGTTTCGCCGTGAAGTTCTTCACCGAAGAAGGCAACTTCGACCTGGTGGGCAACAACATGCCGGTGTTTTTCATACAGGACGCGATCAAGTTTCCTGACTTCGTGCATGCGGTAAAACCCGAGCCACACAACGAAATGCCTACGGGCGGCTCGGCACATGACACGTTCTGGGACTTCGTCTCCCTGGTGCCGGAGTCGGCGCACATGGTGATCTGGGCCATGTCCGACCGGGCGATCCCGAAAAGCCTGCGCAGCATGCAAGGCTTCGGTGTTCACACGTTCCGGATGATCAACGCCGAAGGCAAATCGCGCTTCGTCAAATTTCACTGGCGCCCCACCGCCGGCACCTGCTCGCTGGTGTGGGATGAGGCGCAAAAGCTTGCCGGCAAAGACACCGATTACCATCGTCGCGACCTCTGGGAAGCCATCGAGAGGGGCGATTACCCAGAGTGGGAATTGGGTGTGCAGATCATCGAAGAGGAAAACGAGCACAGTTTTGACTTCGACATTCTTGATCCGACCAAGCTGATTCCAGAGGAACTGGTGCCGATTACGCCGTTGGGCAAGATGGTACTCAACCGCAACCCGGACAACTTCTTCGCCGAGACCGAACAGGTCGCGTTCTGCCCGGGCCATATCGTGCCGGGGATCGATTTCTCCAACGATCCGCTGCTGCAAGGTCGACTGTTTTCCTACACCGACACGCAAATCAGCCGACTCGGCGGGCCGAACTTTCATGAGATCCCGATCAACCGGCCGGTGGCGCCGTTCCATAACGGTCAGCGCGATGCGATGCACCGCACCACCATCGACAAGGGCCGCGCAGCTTACGAACCGAACTCGATCGACGGTGGCTGGCCGAAAGAAACACCGCCCGCCGCGCAGGATGGCGGTTTCGAGAGCTATCCGGAGCGCATCGACGCCAACAAGATCCGTCAGCGCAGCGAGTCGTTCAGCGAACACTTCTCCCAGGCGCGCCTGTTCTTTCACAGCATGAGCAAGCACGAACAAGAACACATCATTGCGGCTTACAGCTTTGAACTCGGCAAGGTGGAGCGGGAGGTCATCCGGGCGCGGGAGGTGAATGAAATCCTGGCCAATATCGATCTGGAACTGGCCAGGCGAGTAGCCGCCAATCTAGGGCTGCCAGCGCCGAAGACCGGGACCGTCGACGTGCCGAAAATCACCCTGGAGCGCTCGCCGGCATTGAGCCAGGCCAACCTCCTGCCGGGGCATATAAAAACCCGGAAAGTGGCGATACTCGCAGCGAATGGTGTCGATGGTGCAGCCATTGAAGCGATGAAGAGGGCATTGAAAGCGGAAGGGGCGCACGCCAAATTGCTCGGCCCAAGCTCAGCCCCGGTGAGCACCGCCGATGGCAAAACGTTGCCGGTGGATGCTTCGATGGAAGGCTTGCCTTCAGTGGCGTTCGACGCAGTGTTCGTGCCCGGTGGCGCGGCGTCGATCAAGGCATTGAGCAGCGATGGCGTGGCGCTGCATTACCTGCTGGAGGCGTACAAGCACCTGAAGGCGATCGCTCTGCAAGGCGAGGCCAAACAGTTGCTGGATGTCTTGAAGCTGAAGGTTGATGCGGGGTTGGTCGTCGGGACGGACGCCAAGCTGATCAAGCCGTTTTTTGCGGCAATCGGGCAGCATCGGGTGTGGGATCGAGAGCCTAAGGCCAAGGGAATTCCGGCCTGAAGACTTGTGTTACAGGGAGGCTCGCTCCCACATAGATCAGCGATGATCATCCTGAGGGAGCGAGCCTGCTCGCGAAACCTCTAAGGTTTACGAGGGCTCAAGACCATTTGCGCCGGAATGTTACGCAGGATCTGTTTCTCCAGCTTCAAATCGAAGTCCGAATCCAGTTTCTTCACTCGTTTGGTCAGCAGTGTGGCCAGCCAGGGGTAATCATCGGTGCGCGGCGCCTGAATGCTCACATCGCATTGAAAATGCACCACATCGGCGGCAATAGCATCCAGTTGGCGACGTAACTGGCTCATATCGGAGATATTCAACGCAACCGTGGTGCTTTCAGCCGTCGGATCGATGACTTTGGCCTTTGGCTGGGCTTCGGCAGCCTTGAGAGCCGCTTCGGCTTTATCCAGCTCAGCCTTGCGGGCCTGAGTGATTGCGCCGTTGACTCCACCGGTCAGCGCTGGCGCCTTGGGCATCAGGGCACGGGCACGGCTCAGAGCGGTGGCGGCGGCATTCACGTCGCCTTTTTGCAGCACGATCTGGCTGCGACGAAGATAAGCCTCGGCCAGTTGTCGCTGGTAGGGCTCAAGGGACGGATCGTTGGGCGATTCGGCTTGCAACGTCGCCAGCTGGTCTTCGGCGGTGGCCAATTCATCACTGGCGATGTTTTGTTCCAGCTGCGCGATGGCCGTAGCCCGCGCATCAGTGGCCCCTTGGGCCGCCGGTGGCGTGCTTTGGCAGGCACCCAGCAGCAAAGAAAATGCGACAAGGAGCAGATAACGGGAGGCGAACGACTTCATTCCTGCGACTCTCTATTTGCGCAAAAAACGAGCAAGTCTACACCCCTCGACGGGGCAGGACAAAACTCAGCAGAAACAGTGCGGCAGCCGTCACAACAATCGATGGGCCTGCCGGTGTGTCCTTGAACCACGACAGCGCCAGCCCGCCACAGACCGCGAGCATGCCCAGCAGGCTCGCGCCCAGTGCCATCTGCTCCGGCGACCGGGCGTGACGTTGTGCCGCAGCCGCCGGGATGATCAACAGCGACGTAATCAGCAAAACGCCGACGATTTTCATCGCCACCGCGATCACCACGGCGATCAGCAGCATCAGGGCCAATCGTAGCGAGGCCACTGGCAAACCTTCGACCTTGGCCAGTTCTTCATGCACCGTGATTGCCAGCAACGGCCGCCACAACGTCACCAACAGGGCCAACACGGCTGCGCTGCCGCCAAGGATCCAGGCCAGATCGGTCGGGCTGATCGCCAGCAAGTCGCCGAACAGATACGCCATCAGGTCGATCCGCACTTCGTGCATGAAGCTTAGTACCACCAGGCCCAAAGAGAGGGTGCTCGGTGCGAGTATTCCCAAAAGCGTGTCAGACGCCAGCGGCTGGCGTTGTTGCAACGTCACCAGCAACACCGCCAGTAGCAGACAGCCGACGGTGACCGCAACGGCCGGGCTGACATCCAGCAGAAAGCCCAGCGCTACGCCCAGCAGAGCGGCATGGGACAAGGTGTCGCCGAAATAGGCCATGCGCCGCCAGACCACGAACGAACCCAGCGGGCCCGCCACCAGTGCCAAGGCCAAACCTGCAAGCAGGGCGTAGAGCAGAAAATCAGCCATGCTTGCAGCTATCTCCATGAACGTGGGGTTGGGCTGCCGAAGCGGCGGTGACCACCGAACCATGCAGATCATGGGCGTGGTCGTGGTGGTGGTGATAAATCGCCAGGCTTTGTGCGTTCTTGCCGAACAGCTCGACGAACGCCGGATCACCACTGACTTGTTCAGGATGGCCGGAGCAGCAGACGTGGCGATTGAGGCAAACCACTTGGTCGGTGGTGCTCATTACCAGGTGCAAATCGTGGGAAACCATCAACACACCGCAGCCATGACGGTCGCGCAGTCGCGTGATCAGGCTATAGAGTTCGGCCTGGCCGGCGACGTCGACGCCTTGCACCGGTTCGTCGAGCACCAGCAATTCCGGCTCGCGCAACAGGGCTCGGGCCAGCAGCACGCGCTGCATTTCACCGCCGGAAACGCTTTGCACCGGACTGTCGATGACCTGCTCGGCGCCGACTTCCTGCAGTGCCGCCAAGGCCATGACACGATCCACGCCCGGTACAAGGCGCAAGAAGCGCAGCACTGAAAGCGGCAGCGTCGGGTCGACATGAAGTTTTTGCGGCATGTAGCCAACGCGTAGTTTCGGCTTGCGCCAGACGCTGCCACTGTCCGGTTTCAACAGGCCGAGCACCGCGCGCACCAACGTAGTCTTGCCGGCACCGTTAGGGCCGATCAGGGTGACGATCTGCCCTGGCTCGACACTCAGCTCGATGTTATCCAGCACAGGTTGCCCGGCAAACGTGACGGCAACTTGCTTAAGACGGATCAGCGCATTGCTCATCAAGCCCCCTGGCAGCCCGAGCAGAGGCCGACCACTTCTACGGTCTGGCCTTCGACAATAAATCCAACATCCTTGGCGCTACCAATGATGGCGTCACTGATGGACTGCTGTTCGAGTTCAATGGCGGCGTGGCATTCGCGGCAAATCAGGAACTGCCCTTGGTGAGCGTGCCCCGGATGATTGCAGCCGACGAAGGCGTTCAGCGAGGAGATGCGGTGTACGAGGCCGTTGTCCAGGAGAAAATCCAGCGCGCGATACACGGTCGGCGGCGCGGCACGACGGCCGTCCTGCTCACTGAGCACCGCGAGAATGTCGTACGCACCCAGCGGCTTGTGGCTTTGCCACACCAGTTCCAGCACCCGGCGGCGCAACGCGGTCAGGCGCAATCCCTGACGAGCGCACAAGGCATCGGCCTCAGACAATGCGCTATGCACGCAATGAGAGTGGTCGTGGGGACGGCTGGCAATCGGTGTTTTAGGCATGAGCGGCGACGAGTTTTGTGAGAGACGTTATTATGTTACCCGTTCTCGCCTCTTCGAGTGGTCATCGTGTCCCGACTTTTTTCTATCTTTGTCGCATTTGTCGCAAGTTTTTTGCTGATCGGTTCGGCGCACGCCGAGGTCAAAGTCCTCACCAGCATCAAACCCCTGCAGCTGATTGCCGCTGCGGTGCAGGATGGCTTGGCAATTCCGGAAGTGTTGCTACCGCCAGGGGCTTCGCCGCACAACTATGCCTTGCGTCCTTCCGACGTACGGAAGGTGCAATCGGTCGATCTGCTTTACTGGATCGGGCCGGACATGGAAGGCTTCCTGCCGCGCGTGCTTAACGGTCGTACGCTGCCGAGCGTCGCCGTGCAGGATTTGCCTGGGCTTAATCTTCGACATTTCGCCGAAGATAGCCAATCTCACGCCGAAGATGCCGACGAACATGACCACGATCACCGCCCAGGCACGCTGGATGCGCATTTGTGGTTATCACCGGTCAATGCTCGCGTGATCGCCACAAAAATGGCCGCCGACCTGAGTGCTGCCGATCCGGCCAATGCGGCGCGTTATCAAAGCAACCTGAAAGCGTTCGACGAGCGACTGGATGCGCTGGACCTGCGCTTGAAGGCGCGACTGGCGGGGATCGCGGGCAAGCCGTATTTCGTATTCCATGAAGCGTTCGACTACTTCGAAGACGCTTACGGCCTCAAGCACACTGGCGTATTCAGCGTCGCTGCCGAAGTACAGCCGGGCGCCCAGCACGTCGCGACAATGCGCGCGCGATTGCAGGAAGTCGGCAAGACTTGCGTGTTCAGTGAACCGCCGTTGCGTCCGCGCCTGGCGGAAACGTTGGTGGCCGGGTTGCCAGTGAAGCTGGCGGAACTGGATGCGCTGGGCGGATACACACCCGCGACTGCACAAGGATATGAGCAGGTGCTGGAGAAGTTGGGGAATGATTTGGCGGGGTGCCTGGAGTCGTTGTAACCCGGACATTTGTGTCGCCCCCATTCGCGAGCAAGCCCGCTCCCACATTGGATCTCCTGTGCACACAAATTCTGTGGCTGGCGCAGTTCCAATGTGGGAGCGGGCTTGCTCGCGAAGCTTTTAAAGGGCGAAAGGAAGCGGTGTGCTGACTTTCTGCCGCTGCGCCAAGCGCAATTGAAACTCCATCGGATCGTGAATCAGCACGTCCTGCCCGGCGAAAGACTCTGCGGCAATCAACCGTGACAACCAGAACCGCACGCACGCCACGCGCAGCATCGTCGGCCACAACTCGGCCTCGGCCGCTGTAAACGGGCGCAACGCCGCATAAGCCCCCAGCAATGCCCTCGCCCTTGGCCCGTCGATCAAACCGCCCTCATTGGAACACCAGTCGTTCAAGGCAATCGCCACGTCGTAGAGCATCGGCCCGGAACAAGCGTTGTAGAAGTCGATCAACCCGGTCAGGTGCGTGCCTTCGAACATCGCGTTGTCGCGGAACAGGTCTGCATGGATATTGGCCCGCGGCAGCGCCAGAATTTTCTCTTTCTGCTGTGTGATTTCGTCCAGCGCCCGCTGCAGCAGTTCACGCTGTTCGGCATCCAGATGAGAGAGAAACTGCGTGCCCTCCTCCAGCATCCAGTCCAGGCCACGATCGGTTTTGCGCTTGATCATGTTGGCCTGGGTGGCCAGGTGCAGATGGCCGAGCAGTTCACCGACCTGCGCGCAATGTTGTGCGTTGGCTTGCTTGATGTGCTTGCCGGCCAGGCGCGGCTGCAGCAGCGCAGGCTTGCCAGCCAATTCACGCAAGGCAATGCCGTCGGTGGTACGCAGCGCGTAAGGCACCGGCAAATCAGCTTCATGCAGAACGTCGAGCAGTTCGATGAAAAACGGCATTTCATCAACCGGACCGCGCTCGACCAGAGTCAGGACGAACTCGCCCTGCTCCAGGCTGATAAAGAAATTGGTGTTTTCGCTACCGGCAGCAATCCCCTGGAAATCAAGCAGGCGGCCGAGGCCATAAGGGGCGAGAAAAGCTTCCAGCTCGGGCCGAGCCAGGGGGGTGAACACAGACATGTTTAAACTGCCAGTACGGGCGCCGCTCGTGAGCCAGCGCCGATTGAAATTAAGAAACTACTTCCACTCAAAGATTTTCCACGACGGAATCAGCATATCCGGCTGATCCGAGCGGATGAAGTTTGCATCTGTTCCATCGGCGCGTACCAGAAAATACGGCGGCGCGCCCTTCGGCGTGACCTTGATCGCGTACAGGAAACCGTTTTGACGGTACTCCTGGATGACCTTGTCCCCTTCCGTGTGGATGGTCACTTCCGGTTCCGGTGTCGGCGCATCGTCCGCCGCCATGACGGCTATCGGTGTGATTGCAAACAAGCCAGCCAGCAACAGGCGATTTAGTGTGCGCATGATAACCTTGTCCCTTTGTCGTCAACGGTCCCGCTATTCTAGCGCCGGACCCGCCGAAAAGGTTGATCCTGCTCATGAGCCAAGCCCCCCTCGTCCTGGTGGACGGTTCTTCTTACCTGTACCGCGCCTTTCACGCGCTGCCACCGCTGACCACGTCCAAAGGCCTGCCGACCGGAGCGGTCAAGGGCGTATTGAACATGCTCAAGAGCCTGCGCAAGCAATACCCGGACAGTCCGTTCGCCGTGGTGTTCGATGCCAAGGGTGGGACGTTTCGCGATGACATGTACGCCGAATACAAGGCTAATCGTCCAAGCATGCCCGACGACATGCGCGTGCAAATCGAGCCGCTGCACCAGAGCGTGATCGCCCTGGGCTTCCCACTGTTGTGCGTCGAAGGCGTCGAGGCCGATGACGTGATCGGCACCCTGGCGCGCAGCAGCGCAGCGGCCGATCGCCCGGTGATCATCTCCACCGGCGACAAGGACATGGCGCAACTGGTCGATGGCCACATTACCTTGGTCAATACCATGACCGGTAGCAGCATGGACGTGGAGGGCGTGAAGGAGAAATTCGGCGTCGCTCCCGAGCAGATCATCGATTACCTGGCATTGATGGGCGACTCTTCCGACAACATCCCGGGCGTTCCGGGTATTGGCCCGAAGACCGCTTCCGGCCTGTTGGTGGGCGTGAATGGCGGCCTGACCGAGCTGTATGCGCAGCTCGATATCGTCCCGACCCTACCGATTCGCGGGGCCAAAACCCTGCCGGCCAAGCTCGAAGAACACAAGGAGATGGCGTTTCTCTCCTATCAACTGGCAACCATCAAGATCGACGTACCGCTGGACATCGGCCTTGATGACCTGCAAATGGGCAAACCGGATCACGACAAACTCGCCGAGCTCTACACCCTGCTGGAGTTCAAGAGCTGGTTCGAAGACAACCAGCGCGACGCCAAGCGTTCCGGGCAGGAAGTCACCGCTCCGGTGGCTGAAGAAGTTGCCGCCGAGACAGAACTCAAATACACGACGATCCTCACCCAGGCGGTTTTCGACCTGTGGCTGAAAAAGCTCAACGACGCCAAGCTGATCGCCTTCGACACCGAAACCACCGGCATCGATGCGCAGCAGGCGCAACTGGTTGGCCTGTCGTTCGCTGTACAAGCCAACGAAGCGGCCTACATTCCGTTGACCCATTCCTACATGGGTGTGCCGGATCAACTGGACCGCGACACCGTGCTTCGCGCGCTGAAACCGATGCTGGAAGACCCGAACAAGCTCAAGGTTGGCCAGCACGCCAAGTTCGACATGAACATCCTCGCCAACTGCGCCATCGGCGGCGATCAGGACTGCGGCATTACCGTGCGGGGCATCGCGTTCGACACCATGCTCGAATCCTACGTACTGGACTCCACGGCGACCCGTCACGACATGGACAGCCTGGCGCTCAAGTACCTGAATCACACCACCACCAGTTTTCAGGACATCGCCGGCAAAGGTGCCAAGCAGCTGACGTTTGACCAGATCTCTCTGGAACTGGCCGGCCCTTACGCCGCCGAAGACGCCGATGTGACGCTGCGCCTGCATCAAACCCTGCAAGAAAAACTCAATGCCATCCCGAGCCTGAGCAAAGTCCTGAGCGAAATCGAAATGCCGCTGGTGCCCGTGCTGGCACGGATCGAGCGCCAGGGCGCGCTGGTCGACGCCAACCTGCTGGGTATCCAAAGTGTTGAACTGGGCGAGAAAATGGTCGCTCTCGAGCGTGAGGCGTTTGCCATCGCCGGCGAGGAATTCAACCTCGGTTCACCGAAGCAATTGGGCGTGATCCTGTACGAAAAACTCGGCCTGCCGGTCCTCAGTAAAACGGCCAAGGGCCAGGCCTCCACCGCCGAAGCCGTATTGGCAGAACTGGCCGAGCAGGATTTCCCGCTGCCCAAAGTGCTGATGCAATACCGCTCGATGAGCAAGCTGAAAAGCACCTACACCGATCGTCTGCCGGAGCAGATCAACCCGCGCACAGGGCGGATTCACACCTCTTATCACCAGGCCGTGGCCGCGACCGGGCGCTTGTCGTCCAGCGATCCCAACCTGCAAAACATTCCGATCCGTACCGCCGAAGGGCGTCGAATTCGTCAGGCGTTTGTTGCACCAACCGGCTACAAGCTACTGGCGGCGGACTATTCGCAGATCGAACTGCGAATCATGGCCCACCTGGCCAAAGACGAAGGCCTGCTGCATGCCTTCCGCAATAATCTGGACGTGCACAAGGCCACCGCCGCCGAAGTCTTCGGCGTTGAACTGGCGGACGTGACCACTGATCAACGTCGCAGCGCCAAGGCGATCAACTTCGGCTTGATCTACGGCATGAGCGCGTTTGGCCTGGCCAAGCAGATCGGTGTAGATCGCAAACAGTCTCAGGCGTACATCGATCGCTACTTCGCCCGTTACCCAGGCGTGCTGCAATACATGGAACGCACTCGCGCCCAGGCGGCCGAGCAAGGTTTCGTGGAGACGATCTTCGGTCGTCGTCTGTACCTGCCGGAAATCAACGCGAAAAACCCGGCCCTGCGCAAAGGCGCCGAACGCACGGCGATCAATGCCCCGATGCAAGGCACGGCGGCCGACATCATCAAGAAAGCCATGGTAGCCGTGGACAACTGGCTGACCTCGTCAGGCCTCGACGCCAAAGTCATTTTGCAGGTGCACGATGAATTGGTGCTGGAGGTGCGTGAAGATCTGGTCGATCAGGTGCGTGAGGAAATTCGCATCCACATGAGCGACGCGGCGAAGCTGGATGTGCCGCTACTGGTAGAGGTTGGGGTCGGAAATAACTGGGATGAGGCTCACTGAGCCGTCTGAAAGGCGTTTTCTGCTGCGGCATAGGCGCCGCGGCAGAAAAAGGCCAGGAGCCTTATTTCGAAAAATGCTGGGGCTTATTTCTAATGGGTTTGGAACTTCTTCGGAACTTATCCATCAACCACCACTCAGAGTAACTGAATGGCTGGTGAAGCCCTTCGATGCTCCTATGTTGTGTTAAGTGTTGGCAGATATCTGGACCCCGCCCTAGCGGTCCGGAACTTGGACCCCGGAACTTCCCCCTCCCCATAGAAGTCCGGGGTTTTTTTTGCCCTGAATTTGCTTAAAAGCCTTATTCGGCGGCCTCGGAACCCTTGTCCGCCAGCTCCATCCAGCCTGCCAATACAGTGTAGGCGTCTTCCAGGCCCAGACGTTTTGGCGCGGAAAAAAGCTGAATACTGACCGCATCCCCCCAGCCCTTACGAATATCTGCCTGCACTTTGAGCAGGACGTTTTTTGCCGCTCCGTAAGTCAGTTTGTCGGCTTTGGTCAGCAAAATGTGCATTGGCATACCGCTGGCGACGGCCCAATCGAGCATCAACAAGTCGAAGTCGGTCATTGGATGACGAATGTCCATCATCAAAATCAGACCTTTCAAACTCTCGCGACCACCCAGATAGGCTTCCAGGTGACGCTGCCAGTGCAGCTTCAACGGGATAGGTACTTTTGCATAACCGTAACCCGGCAGGTCGACCAGACGACGATCATCGTCTAGCTTGAAGAAGTTCAAGAGCTGCGTGCGCCCCGGAGTTTTCGAGGTTCGCGCAAGACTGGCGTGCGTCAGCGTGTTCAACGCGCTGGACTTGCCGGCGTTGGAACGGCCCGCAAAGGCCACTTCAAAGCCTTCATCGTCCGGGCATTGATCGACTTTGGCAGCGCTGAGCATGAAGGTGGACTGTTGGCACAGGCCGAGGATGGGATTCTTGAGTTGCATGGGATTTCCGATGTGGGCGGCGCCGGGAATGGACGCGGCAAGCGGTGTCGTTTCCGTTTCAGTGACGCCAGTATATAATGCCGCAGATTTTGTGTGCGCTTTGTCCCAGCGAAGGATGAAGTTCACGAGAGCGATTGACCATGATTGCGCACTAGAACGCAGCACGCTCTCAACCCTGAAAAGGTCGTTTTATGACGAAATGGCTGCTAGCTGCCGGTGTCTTGATACCGCTTTACAGCGCTCAGGCTACACAGGATCCGGAAGCTGTGTACAACCGTGTTTGTGGTGCCTGTCATTCCGGCCAACTACCCATGGCGCCCCAAAAAGGCGATCAGGAAGCTTGGACGCCGAGGTTGGCGAAAGGTATGGAGACGCTGGTGCAACACGTGACCCAGGGTTTCAAGGCGATGCCGCCGCGTGGTTTGTGCATGGACTGCAGTGCCGAGGATTACCAGGCCATCATCCAGTGGATGAGCGAGTGATCCCGGTCCATAACTCTTTAACCCTTAGCCGTAGTTGGATTAGCTGATGAACAAACTGATCGTGAGTCTGCTGTTGACCGTGGGGATCTCTGGCATTGCCCATGCTGCAGATGGTGCAGTACAGCCCGGTGACGCAAAAGCCGGCCAGGCAAAAGCCGCCGTCTGTGGCGCCTGCCACGGCCCGGATGGCAACAGCATGGCGCCTAACTTTCCAAAACTGGCCGGGCAAGGTGAACGCTACCTGACCAAGCAACTGCACGACATCAAGTCGGGCAAGCGCACCGTTCTGGAAATGACCGGCCTGCTGACCAACCTGAGCGACCAGGACCTGGCCGATATCGCCGCCTACTTCGCCAGCCAGAAAGGCAGCGTTGGCGCCGCCGACCCGAAAGTCGTTTCTCGCGGTGAAGCCCTGTTCCGTGGCGGCGACCTGGCCAAGGGCATGCCATCCTGCACCGGTTGCCACTCGCCAAATGGCGCGGGTAACGCCGCTGCCGGCTTCCCGCACCTGGGCGGTCAGCACGCTCAATACGTCGCCAAGCAACTGACCGACTTCCGCAAGGAAGAAGGCGGACGCACCAACGATGGCGACACCAAGCCGATGCAGAGCATCTCCAAAAAGCTGAGCGACGAAGACATCGCGGCAGTGTCCAGTTACATTCAAGGCCTGCACTAAGGCCGGTTGATCGAGCGTTGCGAGCGATGGACACCTCCTGCAACGTTAACGCTCGATTAATCCGTCGATGCAAGCATAAAAAGGGTGGCTTTGGCCGCCCTTTTTTGTGGCCGCTGCCGTTACACTACAGAACTCACGCCCGCCATGACCTGTCTTAAAACAGGTCGCGCGAGGCGACTAAAATTGTCCAGGAGTAAAGCATGCGTAATCTGATCATCAGCGCCGCATTCGTCGCTGCCAGCCTGTTCGGCATGACTGCCCAAGCCGCCGAAGCCCCCGCCGCCCCTTACGTCGAACTGAGCAATCCGGTTCCGGTCGCCGTGCCTGGCAAGATCGAAGTCGTCGAGCTGTTCTGGTATGGCTGCCCGCACTGCTACGCTTTTGAGCCAGTGATCAATCCATGGGTCGAGAAGTTGCCTTCCGACGTCAACTTCGTCCGCATTCCGGCCATGTTCGGCGGTCCGTGGAACGCACACGGCCAGATGTTCCTGACCCTTGAAGCCATGGGCGTCGAAAACAAGGTTCACGCTGCGGTGTTCAACGCAATTCAGAAAGAACACAAGAAGCTGGTCGACAAGAATGAAATGGCAGACTTCCTGGCCACTCAGGGCGTAGACAAGGACAAGTTCCTGGCCACCTTCGACTCCTTCGCCATCAAGGGCCAGATCGTCAAGGCCACTGACCTGGCCAAAAAGTACGAAATCTCCGGCGTTCCGACCATGATAGTCAACGGCAAGTATCGCTTCGACGTGGGCTCTGCCGGCGGTGCCGAGCAAGCCCTGCAACTGGCCGACAAACTGATCGACAAAGAGCGAGCGGCTAACAAGGCTGCCGCCAACTAAGGGCTGCCTCTGCCATGCGCCGATGGGGTACTGAACGCATCGTTGGCCTGCATGATCCACGGGTCAACGAACATCATCTGGAGTCGACGGGCTTGCCCGCAGACAGTCGTCTGCGCTTGCTCAGTTTTAATATCCAGGTCGGCATCAGTACCGAGCGGTACCGGCATTATCTGACCCGGGGTTGGCAACACGTGTTGCCGCATACCGGGCGTGCCGACAATCTGCAAAAAATCGGCAACCTGCTGGGCGACTTCGATCTGGTCGCCTTGCAGGAAGCCGATGGCGGCAGTCTGCGCTCAGGCTACGTCAATCAAGTCGAACACCTGGCCCAACTCGGCGCCTTTCCTTACTGGTATCAACAACTCAACCGCAATCTCGGACGCCTCGGCCAGCACAGCAATGGCGTGCTCAGCCGCCTGCGCCCATGGGTGATCGAGGACCATCCGCTGCCGGGGCCCAAGGGTCGCGGGGCGATTCTGGTACGTTTCGGCGAAGGTCCGGAAGCGCTGGTGGTGGTCATGATGCACCTTGCGCTCGGTGCCCGCGCCCGCAGCATGCAACTGGCCTATATCCGCGAGTTGATTGGCGGCTATAAACACCAGGTGCTGATGGGCGACATGAACACCCATGCCAGCGACTTGCTGCAAAACTCCCCGTTGCGCGACCTCGGCCTGCTCGCGCCGCAACTGGAAGCGACCTTCCCCAGCTGGCGCCCACAGCGCTGCCTGGACCATATTCTGCTAAGCCCCACGCTGACCCTTGAAAAGGTCGAGGTCTTGGCACAGCCCATTTCCGATCACCTGCCGGTCGCGGTAGAAATTCGTCTGCCGGGTTCGCTCACGGCCGATGCATTGCCCGCGTTGAGTCCTGCCCTTCGCGGATCCCATGAATGAGCGACGAAACACAGCGCTGGAAAGAGAAATACCTTAAAAACATCGAACAACAGGAAAAGCTCGAACGTCGCTGGGACGCCCGGCTCGACCTGTTGCGCCGTGGGCTGGTGCGTAGCACGCTGGCGGCAGAAGGTACGGACCGTGCCGTCGACCAATGCATGAAGGAAATGCGCGAAGTCGTGCGTACCGATGACATGGACGCCGGTTTGGCCGCCCTGCTGCCGCGCCTGGAAAAAGCCGTACTCGATTCCGAGCAGCGCCGGGCAACCCGGGTCAATCAAACCAGCGCCGCACTGACCGCGCTGGTCACGCAGCTGCAATCATTGCCGCTGCCCCGGGAAGTGAGTCGACCGCTCAAGAGCTTTGCCAAAAGGCTCGATGGAAGAGTCAGTCAGGCCCGTGAGATTCCGTTACTGCTCAGTGAACTGAGCGGCCTGCAAGGCAAAGCCTTGAACCAATTGGAGAACCCTGCCGAGCCTGAACGCCCCGGTTTTCTGCAGCGACTGTTCGGCGGTCGCGAAGCGGATGAGGACATTCCGCGAGTGGTTGCTCAAGCCGTGCACACACCGGCTGCGCAGCCTGTGGAAACGGCTACCGAAATTGCGCCCGTCGTTCCCACACCCAACGAGGACACGCGATCAACCCAGCAGCCGGCAATACATGCTCCTCTCCCCGACGCGGCTGCACCTGAGCCACTGGAAATTGAAGCATCACCGGTAGTCACTGCTGAAGTGGTGGCGTTTGTCCCGCCCGTCCTTCACCCAGGCACCCCATGCGCGTCCGCTTCAGAACCACACACGCCGTCAGACATTGAAGTCCTGGAAGTGCCCGCCCTTCCCGTCCTTGCACCAGCCACTTCGGCAATCAATCCTGACGAGTTGATCCATACGGAACACACTGAACCAGAGCACTTCCTCTACGCCTTGCCCGACTCACCAGAGCCGTCCTATAGCTCCGTCGCCAAGCACATCGAAGACACGCTGCTGGGTCTTCTCGAGGACCTGACGTTACCTGAACGCCACCGCCCACAAGCTGAAGCGATGCGCGATCGCCTTCAAAACGGTTTGAACTGGTACGAATTGATCCCGATCCTCGACGATTTGGCGACCTTGATGCTGGCGATCAACGACAGCGGTCAACACGAATTCGAAGTCTATTTACAGCAACTCAATGAACGCCTGGAGTCCTTCCAGAGTAACTTGCAGGCCGCTAGCGAAGGACACGCGGACAGCCGTTCAGCGGCGCGCCAGATGGATTCGCAAATCCGCGAACAGGTCGATGGCCTGCAAAGCAGCATGCACGAAGCGGCGGACCTGGACGATCTCAAGCAGGTACTGGAGAGTCACCTTGAAGGCCTGCTCGGCACCATGGACCATCACCAGAAACAACGCGACGAGCGTGAGCAGGAGGTTGCGGCCCGGTTACACAGCCTGGCCGAACGGGTGGCGCACATGGAACAGGAAGCGCTGGGTTACCGTGAACACCTTGAAGAACAGCGCCAGAAGGCCTTGATCGACCCGCTCACTGGCCTGCCCAATCGCGCCGCCTGGAGCGAACGCCTGGAGCACGAAATCGGCCAGTGGCAGCGGCACGGCAATACCTTGCTGCTGGCCATGCTTGATCTCGATCATTTCAAAAGCATCAACGACAACTATGGCCATCTGGCCGGCGACAAGGTGCTGAAAATCATCGCCAACGTGCTGCGCAAGCGACTGCGCGGGACTGATTTCATCGCACGGTTTGGCGGCGAGGAGTTCGTTCTCATGATGCCCGGCACGGTGCCAGCAGTCGGTGCAAAACTGTTGGAAACCTTGCGCGCCGCGATCGAAGCCTGCCCTTTCCACTTCAAAGGTGAGCGAGTCACCATCACTATTTCGATGGGGCTTACAGCATTCAAACCCGGCGAACATAGCGATATGGCGCTGAAAAGAGCCGATCAGGCGCTGTATCGTGCGAAAAACGCCGGGCGCAATCGTGTGGAGGCCGGCTAACGGCCAATTGTTCCATTTTGTTTAAAACCGAGCATTTGCCGTCGGCACACAAGGCAGTACGTTACACTGTTGCATTACTGTCTTGTGTGTACTGTCTCTTGCCATGAAATATCTAGCTCTCATTGTGTCGTTGCTGTTGGCCGGTTGCGCCAGCGGTCCCCGGATCGACACCAGCCATCCTTCGGCCAATTACGACAGCCGTATCCAGTTCGTGGTGGTGCATTACACCAACGCCTCGCTAGAGCGCTCACTGCAGTTGCTGACCCATGGTGAAGTCAGCAGTCATTACCTGATTGGCGACGACAAGGGCGCCACCATCTATAAGCTGATGGATGAAAATTATCGCGCCTGGCATGCGGGTGAAAGCGAATGGCAAGGCCGGACGTGGCTGAACTCCAGCTCCATCGGCATCGAGATCGTCAACCCTGGCTTCAAAGACACTCCCACCGGGCGCCAGTGGTACCCCTACAGCGAAGATCAAGTGCAATCGTTGATCGTCCTGCTCAAGGACATCAGCAAGCGTTACCACATCAATCCCCGCGCCATCATCGGCCACAGCGACATTGCGCCGGGGCGCAAGCTCGATCCCGGTCCGCTGTTCCCCTGGAAACGCCTGGCCGCCGAAGGCCTTGGTATCTGGCCAAACCAACAGGCCGTTGCGCGCCAGCAAGTACGGTTTGCCGCACAACTGCCGAGCATCAGCTGGTTTCAGGGGCAACTGGCAACGCTGGGATATGCCACGCCACAAACCGGTGAGCTGGACGTAGCGACGCGTCAGGTACTGGCGGCTTTTCAGATGCATTTCCGCCCCTCCCGTTTCGATGGCACCCCGGACGCTGAAACCGCGGCGCTCCTGCAAGTCTTGAATCAGACAAAATAATGGCACCCGTCCGACGGTAAGAGCTTTTTCCCCATCAGCAGCTATAACTCATTGGTAATTCTTCGGATATCTATGATGGCTGTAGCTCGAGAGACACTCCGTAGCTGGTTCTATCGCCCCTGGTTTTTGGCGATGCTAGCTGCTGTCCTGAGTGCAGCTATTTTGATGGCCGGCAGCCTGTTCGTGGCGATGCATCAAGTCGAACAGAGCGAAAGCGAGGAAATGAATGCTCAGGGCGAACGCTTCCTCGCCCGCCTGGAACAGCTGTTCGGGCAGCTGCGCGAAAGCCTCGACGACCTGGAAGCCCAGCCGCTGAGAGGCTGCGATGATGAAATGATCGCGACCTTGCAACAGGTCAGTTTCAATTACCGCTTTGTCTACGAAGCGGCCTACATCGATGCGTCACGCCTGTGCTCCAACCGTCCTCGCCAGGAAGGCCTTTCGCGCCTGCGACCTCCCGATATCAGAGGCCCCACCTACAGCTACTGGCTGAATACCACGACAGAGCCCGATGAAAACCGGGCCGCGCTGATGCTTGGCAGGGGCAATTTCCGGGTGGCGACGTCTCGCGGGCATTTGACGGACATGGTCGACTTGTCGCCCGGTAGCAGTTTGCTGGTGGTGCTGGACCACGGTACTCGCGCCATTCCCGTCCTGGGTGCCGCCCAGGTCTGGCCGCCGACGGAATCCTGGACCCCCAAAAGCCGCGACGCACTGCAAGTCACGCAAACTCGTTTGATTTACCGCATGCCGACCGACAATCCGGAATACCAATTGGTCCTGATCACACCGCGCACCGGCATGCACGTGCCGGCGGTGTGGTGGTGGCTTCTTCCTGCCAGTCTCGTGTTGGGCATTATTGTCGGTTTTCTGGTGTTTCTACTGGTGCGTCAGCGCCAGTCGCTGGACGCCGAGCTACACGGAGCCATACGGCGGGGCGAGCTGCAGGTGTTGTACCAACCGATCTTCGATCTCGACAGCCGCAATTGTGTCGGTGCCGAAGCGTTGCTGCGCTGGCGAAGGCCCGACGGCTCACTGACCAGCCCCGATCTGTTTATTCCGATGGCGGAAAACACTGGCCAGATCCGGCAGATGACCGATTTCGTCCTGCAGCGCCTGCTCGAGCAACTGGGTCAATTGCTACGCGCCAACCCGCAGTTGTACATCTCGGTTAACCTGGCGGCATGCGATGTGATGGTGCCACGTATCGGCCAGGTGATGGCCCGCCTGCTGTCGCTACACCGCGTCGCTGCCAAACAGATTGCCTTCGAGGTGACCGAACGGGGTTTGATTGACGTGGTGGTGGCCAGGGAAAACCTGCAAGCGTTGCGCGATGTCGGGCATCAAGTGCTGATTGATGACTTTGGCACCGGCTATTGCAGCCTCGCGTACCTGCAAACCCTGCCGGTGGACTGCCTGAAGATCGACAAGGCGTTTATCGACGCCCTGGGCCATGACGCCGCCAGCAGCGGCGTGGCACCGCATATCATTCACATGGCACAAGCGCTGCAACTCAGGGTGATCGCCGAAGGCATCGAGCATGAAGCCCAGGCGGCGTTTCTAAGCAGCGAAGGGGTGAAATTCGGTCAGGGCTGGCTATTCGCTCATGCCTTGAGCGCCGTGCAGTTCATTGAACTGATCACCCGTGGGCGCCGAATGTCGGGCCGACGCATGAACGACGAACCGTGAAAACAACTTACACCGCCAGCGCCATGTAGAACTGAGTGCCCTGCCCCGGCCGTGAATAGACGCCCATCCGCCCACCATGCAACTGCACGATTTCCTTGCACAGTGCCAAACCCAACCCGGCCCCGCCCTTCTTGCGGCCGACCTGGACAAAGGGCTCGAAAATCCGCCCTTGCTGGCCATAGGCGATTCCTTCGCCGTTGTCCTCGACACTGATAATCACCCGCTCGCCGTGGCGCCGGGCCTGCAACCGAATCAGCCCTTCCCGTGCGGTATGGCGCAAAGCATTGTCGATCAAGTTGTCGAGCACCCGATCCAATTGCGGTTGATCGGCCTGCAGTCGGGGCAGCGGCCCCTGTACTTCAACCCGCAATTCAATCCCCTGCTCTGCTGCGGCTTCGGCAAAACGCGCCTGAGCCTGCGACAGTAGATCCTCGATGGAACATGGTGCCAAAGTCAGTTTCTGCAATCCGTTCTGGTAGCGAGAGAAATTCAGCAGGTCGTTGATCAATTGCATCAAGCGCTGCATTTCTTCATTCACGGTATCCAGCAAGTCGGCTTCGCGCGAATCCTGCGCAAATTTCGCCCGCTCGCGAAACAGACCAAAGGCCATGTGCATGCCGGTGACCGGCGTTCGCAACTCATGGGACGCACGCAGGACAAACTCGCTGCGCACCCGTTCAAACGCACGCTGTTCGGTCACGTCATGCAACACCATCACCGCACCAAGGATGTGACCTTGGGTATGGCTGACCGGCGTCAGGCTGTAGGTCAGCAACCTCGACTCGCCATCGACCTCGATGCTCAAGTCTTCCGGTGCACGCTCCAGCGTTCCACCTCGCAGCACCAGTTGCAGCTGTTCATCCAGCTCGGGACGTTCGAGGGCTGCGCCCAGCCCTTGGCCGAGACGATCGGTTTCCCAACCCAACTGGCGCTGAGCCACCGGATTGAGGTGTTCAAGATGACCTTCGCGATCGATCATCAACAAGCCATCGTCGATGCTGTCGAGTACAGCTTGCAGGCGTTGTTGACCGGCGAGCAACTCGTCGACGTTGGTGGCCTGGTGTTCACGCAATGCCTCGGCCATGATCCCGAAACGCTTGGTCAGCAGATTCATTTCCACGGCGGATGAAATCGGCAGGGTCACCTCGAAATTGCCCCTGCCAATATTATCGGCGGCCTGGGCCAAGGCTTCGATCGGAGTCCCGAATCGCCGTGCAATCCCATGGGCTGTCACGAACCCGATGATCAACACGGCCAATCCCACCAACCCGAGAAGCCCGGCGATCAGCAGCGCGCGCTCCCGGGACTGGCGCTCGGTGTCATTGATGTTATCCAGTGCGCGTTTGTGTTCAGTGAGCAGACCATTGCGCAGGGTGTTGAATTTTTCCGTCAGGACGTCATTGCCATTCAATACCTTGGTGGGATCCGTGACGTGGTCGTAGGCCTGAATAAAACTGAGATAGTCATCCTTGGCCTGCCTGAACCCGTACTCACTACCATTACCGGATTGCTCGAGCGCGATACCTTCCTCGAGCAATTCCATATAGTGCTTTCTGGCCGCCTCGAATTTTTCGGCATCAGGCTTCTCGCTGACCATGACCATCAATTGATCGCCCAAGGCCTGGCGTAGTTTGAGTCCCAGGTCCAGGGTGACGAAGTTGTCGCGAACAAGCACTTCCTGAGAGCCGGCCATCTGCATCACGCTGACCAGTCCGAGCAACAGCCCCAGCAGCGCCACGGTGATCAGTGCAGAAATACTCAAAAACAGCCGAGTACGCAGCTTCATCGCCAGTCTCATCGGTCAGCAGCTCACAAGTTGTACTGCTTGCGTTTGCGGTACAGGGTCGAGGCATCAATACCCAGTGTCTTGGCTGCCTGATCCAGTGTATCCGCCGTGGCGAGCACTGCACCGATGTGGGCTTTTTCCAGTTCATCCAGGCTCAACGCCGCACCGATGCGTGGCGCATTGTTGACCGGCGCTTCGGCCATGCCCAAATGGCTGATTTCGACTCGTTCTTGCGGACAGATGATGCTTGCCCGCTCCACCACGTTGCGTAGTTCGCGGATGTTGCCGGGCCAGCGATAACCCAGCAACGCCTCGCGGGCCTCATCGCTGAAGGCCCGGGCCGGGCGCGCGTATTCCTTGACGAAACGGGCCAGGAAACGGTCGGCCAGCGTCAGGATGTCTTCACGGCGTTCGCGCAGCGGCGGCAGGTGCAACGTGATCACGTTCAGGCGATAGAGCAAGTCTTCGCGGAATCGGCCGTCGCGCACCATGTCTTCAAGGTTCTGGTTAGTCGCCGCGAGAATGCGCACATCGGCGCGGCGGGTCACCGGGTCGCCCACCCGCTCGTATTCCTTGTCCTGAATGAATCGCAACAGTTTGGGTTGTAAAACCAACGGAAAATCGCCGATCTCGTCGAGAAACAGCGTGCCACCGTCAGCCTGATTGACGCGCCCCAACGTGCTTTCGCTGGCACCGGTAAAGGCGCCACGACTGTGACCGAAAAGTTCGCTTTCCATAAGTTCGGCGGTCAAGGACGGGCAATTGATCGTGATGCAGGACTTTTTCTGACGCTTGCTCCAGCCGTGGATGGCCTGGGACAGTTCTCCCTTACCGGTGCCGGACTCCCCCAGAATCAGAATATTGGCATCCGTGTTGGCGACCTGGCGGGCGGTTTCGAGCACCACCTTCATGGCCGGGCTGTGGGAATCCAGACCATCCTTGGGTTTACGCACCTCCCCCTCAAGGGCCTCCAGGCGAGCGGACAGCTGCCGCACTTCCAATTGCTTGGCGGTGGCCAGGCGCAATTGATCGGGGCTGCACGGCTTGACGAGGTAGTCGGCAGCCCCTGCCTGAATCGCATCGACTGCAGTGTCCACGGCTGAGTGCGCAGTGACGATCACCACCCGCATCCATGGCGCCTGGATGCGCATTTGCGCCAGGACATCCAGGCCATTGTCCTCACCGAGGCGCAAATCAAGGAAGCAAAGATCGAACACCTGACGCTGCAACAAGGCGTCGGCCTGGGCCGCGCTGGTCGCGGTGGAGACGCTATAGCCTTCATCTTCGAGGCAGTAACGGAAGGTTCGCAGGATCGCGGACTCATCGTCCACCAGCAGAATGCGGCCTTGATGCACAGTGGCTGATTCCATGTTCCTACGCTCCTTTAGTGATTATCTTGGTTAGTCCCGGATAAATCGGGCAAGTTGCATGGTCGATTCTGATCCATTCCAGCACTGGCAGGGTAGCTATCTACTGTCACCTTGCCTAATCCACTGAATAGTCTGGTTTTTTACCCAAACATCGGGTTCCAGGCGAATGCCCGCCTCCCTCTCTGACATCTGCGCTGGTCGCTCAATTCAAAAATAATCAAAGCGGCGGTGAATCTATCGTGCAATTCGCACGACCCTGCCGGGGTCATCGTGCAGGATGCGTCGCAATCGATTTGCACAAACTTTATAACTAATTGTTTTTGTTGATTTT
Source organism: Pseudomonas sp. B21-040 (assembly GCF_024748695.1). Lineage (NCBI taxonomy): Bacteria > Pseudomonadati > Pseudomonadota > Gammaproteobacteria > Pseudomonadales > Pseudomonadaceae > Pseudomonas > Pseudomonas sp. B21-040. Next base: position 46,848 of record NZ_CP087176.1, on the reverse strand, counting down.
TATTTGCAAAAAAAGCTGGCATGCCGACTGCAATGGTCTGGGTAATCAGGGCATTTAAATAACCGCCTGACAAGATCACCACCAAAGTGGGAGGAGCTACAGGATGAATAGCCACCGTGCCGCCCAAATGCGTATCTCGCCACTGCACATCCAACAAGGCTTGTTTGTTGTGCTGGCATTGCTGATCACGCTGATCGCCGGCCAACAGTTCCTTCGTTGGGAACAGAGCCAGCAGCCAGAGACGCCGCACGTGTCGATTCAACATGCAGCCCAAACCCACTTCAGCGCCGCCAGCAGCAACCTGGCTGACACCGCTCCCATGCGGATGATGGATGTCGACCAGCCTCAACCGCTGGATGAGCTGCCGCGCCAGGAGCGTTGGGTGTTCTAGGTAAACGAACTTGGCGTGCACCGCGCGCCGGGAAAAGCACCACAAGCGACACTTCTAAATAATGAAGCGTAAGGAGAATCACCATGTTGAGCTGGGCAATCACATTCTTGATCATTGCCATCATCGCTGCAGTACTGGGCTTCGGTGGTATCGCGGGCACCGCCACGGGTATCGCCAAGATTCTCTTTGTCGTGTTCCTGGTGATGTTCATCGCCTCCTTCTTCTTTGGCCGTCGCGGCCGAGGGTGAACTTTAGGGTTATGTCAAAAGACACTGGCAGCCGCCCAGCTTCTGGGCGGTAGTGCCGTCGCAAAAGCGGCGTGGTGAAGTAAGTGCGATCAGGGCATGCAGGACTGATTGATGGAACGGCTCAAAAAAATCCGCACTGGTAGCGAATTCGTCATATGAAAGAAGCACCATGCTTCTTTCTACTGCGCTACCCGAAGAAGGTAGACGCATGACCATGGGGCCGGGACGTTCTGACTGTTACAGGGTCGGAGTGACCTACGGGTACAGGGAGTACCTGCGCAAGGGCCGGGTCAGGCAAAAGCTGCGACGCAAGTTCGCCGGGTCATCGGGACTCGGCGAATTTGCGGAGAGCTTCACTCGCTGCACGCATTGTCCCCCAGACAACGGCTTTTATATCCCTATGCTGTTTCCGCTAAATCCTCGCAAAAACATTACGCAGTGTTTCTTATGGTTCTTCGCGACCGTATATCGAGAAAGCTGTGAACAAATAACACTGATTTTTCGCGGCTAAACGTAGGTTTTTTCTGAATTTTTAGCCCGTGATCCTTCGCACGAAAAATACCCAACCTCCTCTGAAATGGCCGGTTCGCGGCACTTATAGCTGCCGAAATGTCGTATTCGAACCGGTTGGGACGCCAGTTTCATTTAGAAAAGCTCATGCCGATTCGGCATAGGGTAGGCGTTTACGGCATTAGACGTCGCCCCCTTGCATCGGAATAGTTGCGCCTTTTTTCGCCTGCCAGAGAGCCATAACAAGCGCTCCGGGGCTCCTTATACGGGGGCAGATGCAAACACTTTTCGCCACAAGCGTTCCAGTGACCGCGTCTGTCTGAGTCAAACGCAAGTAAGGGTAATGATATGAAGAAGGCAAAGCTTAGCCTCGCCTGGCAGATCCTCATCGGTCTGGTATTGGGGATTGCAATTGGTGCGCTGCTCAACCATTTCAGTGCCGAAAAAGCCTGGTGGATCAGCAACGTCCTGCAACCGGCAGGCGATATCTTTATCCGTCTGATCAAGATGATCGTGATCCCGATCGTGATTTCCTCGCTGATCGTCGGTATCGCTGGCGTCGGCGACGCGAAGAAGCTCGGGCGCATCGGCCTGAAGACCATCGTCTACTTCGAAATCGTCACCACCATCGCGATTCTGGTGGGTCTGGTGCTGGCCAACGTGTTCCATCCGGGCACCGGCATCGACATGAGCACCCTGGGTACCGTGGATATTTCCAAGTACCAGGCCACGGCCGCCGAGGTTCAGCATGAACACGCGTTCGTCGAAACCATCCTCAACCTGATCCCGTCGAACATCTTCGCGGCCATGGCGCGCGGCGAGATGCTGCCGATCATCTTCTTCTCCGTGTTGTTCGGCCTCGGTCTGTCGAGCCTGCAATCGGACCTGCGCGAGCCGCTGGTGAAGATGTTCCAGGGCGTATCGGAAAGCATGTTCAAGGTCACTCACATGATCATGAACTACGCCCCGATCGGCGTGTTCGCCTTGATCGCGGTGACCGTGGCCAACTTTGGCTTCGCGTCCCTGCTGCCGCTGGCCAAGCTGGTGGTGCTGGTGTACTTCGCCATCGCCTTCTTCGCGTTTGTAGTGCTGGGCCTGATCGCTCGCCTGTTCGGCTTCTCGGTGATCAAGCTGATCCGCATCTTCAAGGATGAGCTGGTGCTGGCCTACTCCACCGCCAGTTCCGAAACCGTGCTGCCGCGTGTGATCGAGAAAATGGAAGCCTACGGCGCGCCGAAAGCCATTTGCAGCTTCGTGGTTCCAACCGGCTACTCGTTCAACCTCGACGGCTCGACTCTGTACCAAAGCATCGCGGCCATCTTCATTGCCCAGCTGTACGGCATCGACCTGTCGATCAGCCAGCAGTTGTTGCTGGTACTGACCCTGATGGTCACCTCCAAAGGCATCGCCGGCGTTCCAGGCGTGTCCTTCGTGGTGTTGCTGGCCACCTTGGGCAGCGTGGGGATTCCGTTGGAAGGCCTGGCATTCATCGCCGGCGTCGACCGCATCATGGACATGGCCCGTACCGCACTGAACGTCATCGGCAACGCCCTCGCCGTGCTGGTCATCGCACGTTGGGAAGGCATGTATGACGATGCCAAGGGTCAGCGCTACTGGAACTCCCTGCCGCACTGGCGCAGCAAGGAAAAGCTGCCGGCAGGTGAAACCACCCGCAACTGATCACGCCCCCTGTAGGAGCATGGCTTGCCCGCGATGAACGATAGCGCGGTGCATCTGATAAACCGAGGCGCCCCAATCGCGGGCAAGCCTTGCTCCTACAAGTGCGGTTACGCGTCTAAACAAACCCCGGAGAAATCCGGGGTTTGTCGTTTCTGGCTACCCCGCTATCATTCGCCGCATCTTCCGGGGGATTTGACTGATGCTTAATGGCCTGTGGCTTGGCTTTTTCATCGTGGCGGCCGTTTCGGCGCTGGCGCAATGGCTGATCGGCGGTAACGCCGGGATCTTCGCGGCGATGGTGGAAAGCATTTTCGCCATGGCCAAGCTGTCGGTGGAAGTGATGGTATTGCTGTTCGGCACCCTCACCCTCTGGCTCGGTTTTCTGCGCATTGCCGAGAAAGCCGGGATTGTCGAGTGGCTGGCCAAGGCGCTGGGGCCGTTGTTCCTGCGATTGATGCCGGAAGTGCCGCCCGGTCACCCGGCCATCGGCCTGATCACCCTGAACTTCGCCGCCAACGGCCTGGGCCTGGACAATGCCGCCACACCGATCGGCCTCAAGGCGATGAAGGCGCTGCAAGAGCTCAATCCCAGCGCCACCGTGGCCAGCAACGCACAGATCCTGTTCCTGGTGCTCAACGCCTCCTCCCTGACCCTGCTGCCGGTGACGATCTTCATGTACCGCGCCCAGCAAGGTGCGCCGGACCCGACGCTGGTGTTCTTGCCCATCCTGCTGGCCACCAGTTGTTCGACCATTGTCGGCTTCCTCTCAGTCGCGTTCATGCAACGCCTGCGCATCTGGGACCCGGTGGTGCTGGCGTATCTGATTCCCGGCGCCCTCGTCCTCGGTGGCTTCATGGCGCTGCTGGCGACGATGTCGGCGACGGCGCTGGCCGGTTTGTCGTCCATCCTCGGCAACTTGACGCTATTCGGGCTGATCATGCTGTTCCTGGTGATTGGCGCGTTACGCAAAGTGAAGGTCTACGAAGCGTTCGTCGAAGGCGCCAAAGAAGGCTTCGACGTGGCCAAGAATCTGCTGCCGTACCTGGTGGCGATGCTCTGCGCGGTGGGCGTACTACGGGCGTCCGGCGCGCTGGATTTTGGCCTGGATGGCATTCGTCATCTGGTGGAGTGGGCCGGTTGGGACACGCGATTCGTCGATGCCTTGCCGACTGCCATGGTCAAACCGTTCTCCGGCAGCGCCGCGCGGGCGATGCTGATCGAAACCATGAAGACGTCCGGCGTAGACAGCTTCCCGGCGCTGGTGGCGGCCACGGTCCAGGGCAGCACCGAGACGACGTTCTATGTGCTGGCGGTGTACTTCGGCGCGGTAGGCATCCAGCGCGCGCGGCATGCGGTGGGGTGTGCGTTGCTGGCTGAATTGGCCGGCGTACTGGGCGCCATCGGCGTTTGCTACTGGTTCTTCGGTTAACCACGATCCCCTGTAGGAGTGAGCCTGCTCACGCCTACAAGGGGTCCGTGTTGGTTTCAGGGTTTAGGTGGCGGGGCGGATTTTTGCCCTTGCTCAACCGCCCAATTCACCACCTGCACCGTCAATTGGTCACTCGCCTGGCCAAACCCGACCACTACCGCCGGCACCTTCACATCGCTCAACGGCTGGCGCACTTCGAAGCGCCGGCTGGCGAGGATTCGCTGATCGTAGCCACGCACCAGCACGGCATCCAGGCTCACGACCACGCTAGCGGTCGTGCCCTGATATTCGGTCTGAAACGACTGCAAATGGCCACCCAACTCCAGGTCCGCGTGGAAAATACTGTCATCGGTGCTCAGCAGCGGTACCCGGCCGTCCTGCTGGAAGCCGTCCAGCAGACGATTGCGCAGTAGCACCGGTGCCGGGTCACTCCAGCGTGAGCCTTTGTAGGTGCTGATCAGATCGCCTTGAGGAATTACCGCAATGTTCGGGCCGTCCAACGCATCGCTGGCGTGGAGCTTATTCAAGCGCAACGACCAGCGTTGCGGCGTGCCATGACTGGCTGACACGTTGCTCTGGGCCGAAGGCAATCGATACACATCGAACGGCTCTGGCTTGGGCAGAATCGAGCACGAACTGATCAGCGTGAAGCCGGCGAGGAGGGCGATACGAGTCAGTTTCATGGGGTGAATTCCTTATTCTTGTCGCTGCCCAGCAGGTAACCGCTGGGGTTTGCCTCCAGGCGCTGAGAGATGGCGCGCAATGAAGTCAGGGTTTCGCGCAGCTCGCGAACGGCCGGGGCCAGGCCGTTGAGGCCCTGCATGCCGTTGTTGAGCGACTCCTGATTGGTGACGAGCAACTTGTTGATCGTCGCCGTGGACTGCTCCAGCGACTTCATTGCCTGTTCGGCGCTGCCGATGGCCTGCTTGCCATGGTCATTGAGCAGGCCATTGGCGTTGCGCATCAACGCCGTGGTTTGATCCAGCATGGTGTTGGCTTGCTTGCCCACCGACGCCAGTTGCTGCATCGCCTGACGGATATCGCCACGCTGATCGGCGATGGTGCCGGTGGTCTGTTCCAGATGCTCCAGCGTCTTGCTGATGCGCTCGACGTTTTCCGTGGAGAACAGCAGGTTGGCGTTTTGCATCAATGTATTTACGCCAGACATCAGGTCATTGCTGTCATTGAGCAGGCGCGCGATAGGCGAGGGGGAGGCTACGATGGTCGGCAGATTGCCGTCCTTGCCCTTGAGCGCCGGGCTTTGTGGCGTACCGCCGCTGAGCTGGATGATCGAAGTGCCAGTCACGCCGGTCAGTGCGAGCTTGGCCTGGGTGTCTTCCTTGACCGGAGTGTCACCGCCCAGGCGAATTCGCGCCAGCACCCGGCGTGGGTCTTTGGGGTCCAGGCGCAACGTCACCACGTCGCCAACCTTGATCCCGCTGTACTGCACGGAACTGCCCTTGGACAGGCCGCTGACCGCCTCGTTGAAGACCACTTCGTAATCCTTGAACTCGGTGTCGACGCTGGACTTGGCCAGCCACAAGCCGAAGAGCAGGGCGCCCGCCACCACAATCACGGTGAACAGGCCGATCAATACATGATGGGCTCGGGTTTCCATGTCAGACCTCGTTCAACTGTTGAGCGGCTGTCAGCGCCGCGCGGCCGCGAGGGCCATGGAAGTATTCGTGAATCCACGGATCGTCGGTTTCCGAGACCTTGTCGATGGCGTCCGCCACCAGCACTTTTTTCTGCGCCAGCACCGCCACGCGGTCGGTGATGGTATAGAGCGTGTCGAGGTCGTGGGTCACCAGAAAAACACTCAGCCCAAGCGCGTCACGCAGGGTCAGGATCAACTGATCGAATGCCGCCGCGCCAATCGGGTCGAGGCCGGCGGTGGGTTCGTCGAGAAACAGGATGTCCGGGTCCAGCGCCAGCGCACGGGCCAGCGCCGCCCGCTTGATCATGCCGCCGGACAGCGCAGCGGGGTACTTGTCAGCTGCCGACAGCGGCAGCCCGGCCAGTGCCAGTTTGACCGCCGCCAGGTGTTCGGCATCTTCACGACTCAGGCCGGCGTGTTCGATCAGGGGCAGGGCGACGTTTTCGGTCACGGTCAGCGAAGTGAACAGGGCGCCTTGCTGGAACAGTACGCCGAAGCGTCGTTCAATCATCGAGCGTTCATGTTCGGACAATGTCGGCAGGTTTTTCCCGAAAACCCTCACCACCCCTTCACTGGGCTGCCGCAAACCGATAATGCTGCGCAGCAGCACCGATTTGCCGCTGCCGGAGCCGCCGACCACGGCAAGAATTTCACCTTTGTATAAATCGAGGTCGAGATTTTCGTGCACGCTCTGACTGCCGAAGCGATTGCACAGCCCACGGACTTCGATCACCGCCTCAGAAGGCGCTCGGGGTAAACGACTCACCAGCCCATCTCCATGAAAAACAGCGCGGCCACGGCGTCGAGCACGATCACTACAAAAATCGACTGGACCACACTGGACGTGGTGTGAGCGCCCACCGACTCGGCGCTACCGCTGACTTTGAAGCCTTCGAGACAGCCAATCGAGGCGATCAGAAAGGCGAAAACCGGCGCTTTGACGATCCCGACCAGAAAGTGCTGAACGCCGATGTCCGATTGCAGCAGCGACAGAAACATTGCCGGTGAAATATCCAGCGCCACCGCACACACCACGCCGCCGCCGACAATCCCCGAGACCATTGCCAGGAAGGTCAGCATCGGCAACGACACCAGCAACGCCAGGACGCGCGGCACCACCAACAATTCCATCGGGTCGAGGCCCAAGGTGCGGATGGCGTCGATTTCTTCGTTGGCCTTCATCGAGCCGATCTGCGCGGTGAACGCACTGGCAGTGCGCCCGGCCATCAGGATGGCGGTGAGCAACACGGCAAACTCACGCAGGAATGAAAAGGCCACCAGGTCCACGGTAAATACCGTCGCGCCGAAATTGGCCAACACGGTCGCCCCGAGAAACGCCACCACCGCGCCCACGAGAAACGTCAGCAGGGCGACGATGGGCGCGGCATCGAGACCGGTTTGTTCGATGTGCGCCACCATCGGCGTGATGCGCCAGCGCTTGGGTTGAAACAGGCCGCGGGCGATGGTTTCGATAATCAGCCCGACGAAGCCCAACAGTTGCAGGGTGTCCTGCCAGACCGTGTCCACGGCGCGGCCAATTCGGGTCAACAATTGAATACTGACGCTGACTTCCGGTTCCTTGATCGGTACGCAGAAATTGGTCATTGAGCAGTAGATGGTTTGCAGCAACGCGCGATCGGCAGTGGAGAGCGTGCAATCGGGATGTTCGGCGGAGCGACCGAGCCGCTCGGCCCCCAGCAACTCCACCAACAACGAGGCGCCGGCCGTATCGAGGGCGCCCAGATGATTGAGGTCGATGTGGGTGTCGTCGTTGTATTGGTCGCGAAGTTTTTCGCACAGGTGCTTGAGATCAGCGTAATGGGCGAGCGTCCAGTCACCCGTAACCCGCAGCTGTGCAGGGGAGTGAGAAGCGTCCAGTTGGGCATTGCCGGCCATTGTGCTGCTGGTCATAAACTCCGTGCTTGTTCGGTAAATGCGTAGAGCTACGTAATAGCACGAACCGCGTTACTTTTCTTTGGTCGGTGTGCTGTCCGTTACGGTGAAGCGCAGCACACCGATAAGCTGACCGTCTTCGGTCAGCACCCGGACCTGCCATTTACCTGCCGGGTTGCCCGGGAAGTTCTGCTTATGCGTCCAGGCGCGGTAGCCTTCCTTGCGTCCACCGTGGATATCCAGCGGGATGCGGTCGACTTCTTTACCGTTGAACTGCCACACGTGATAAATCCGCTCATCCAGGCCGCGCGGGGCGTTGATCGCAGTGTAGGCGTACAACCCGTCACCACGGATCTGCTCGGCGCTGACTTGATCCAGACTCTTGCCGGGGGTGCGGTCCTGCATTTGCGTGCTGATCGCCACGTCGGTCATCCACAGGGTCGCCGGCGGCACCCATGAACGCATGACCCAGCCGAGGCCACCGATGCCCAGCGTGATACTCAGAATCGCCAAGGCGTTGCGCACGGTACGGATCGGGAAGATCGACGCCAGGCTCGGGAACGACAGCAGCACGGCGATACCCAGCGCCCACTTGAAACTCTGGGACGTGGTGAGGTGCATGATGACGGGCAGGGCGGTCAGCAACGCGGCAAACAGGGTCAGCGTGTGCAGCGCCAGGAACGCCCAGCGCCGGGGGGCCAGCCATTTGTAGTAGAGCGGGTCGGTGATGGAAATCAGCGCCGCAATACCCAGCAGGCCGGTGAAGAACAGTTGGCCGCTGTTCCAGGTGGTGGTGATGAAGAAGAACGGCAGGACAAAGAACAGGCTTTCCTGGTGGATCATCTGCGTGGCGTAACGCAGCAGCGGCTGGGGAATTTCGCGCTTGAAGATTTTGGCGAACAGCTTGGTCAGGCTGTTTTCCAGCATCAGCCAGACCCAACTGAGCACCATGATGATGGTGATCCAGGTCGCCAGGCCTTGCTGGCGATCCACCAGGATGAAGCTGCCGACACCGGAAATGAACCCGCCGAGCGCAATGACCCCAGGATAGCGCTTCATCAATTCCAGGATGCGCTGGACGAAAAGGGTCAGGGTCGGCATTTGGCGGTTCACATTCGTCGTAGGAAAAATCCTCGACAGGTTACCCGCCGGGGGGCGGTGTGGCGAGGCCCGCGGCCGGAGCCGGAACCCGTGTAGCAGCTGCCGAAGGCTGCGTTCGGCTGCGCAGCAGTCGCAAATCTATTGTGTCAAATGTTCCTGATACACCGTGGTGAAGGGTTTAACGACTGCTTCGCAGCCGAACGCAGCCTTCGGCAGCTGCTACACCGGCGGCGGCGATTTTCGGTGCAAGCGCCAGCTCAGCAGTATCAGCGCAATCAGCGCCAACACCCCGCCAATCACCAAAACCAACTGGTCATCACTCATCAGTGGCTTCTCGATCCGCAAATACCCCGGTTGCAGCAACAACTCGCGCAACGCCTTGTTGGCTTCCTCCAGTGTTACGCCTTGCAGTTCTTTGGCCGGGTCAGCGAAGCGTCCGTCCTCGTAATCTCCAAGGGCACTCCAGTAATAATCGGCCAACGCGCTATTGCCCTGCACGGCCCAGGCCTGGCGGGCAATAGCCGCCTGTTTGAGGCGGTTGAATGTGTCGCTGTCGAGGCCGTCCTTGAGCAACCGGGCTTTCAACTCATCGAGGACTTGTTCAGCCTCCGGCACATTGTCACGTTCAAGGTCGGCGTTCAGGCTCATGAAGCCCACACCGCCAAACAGCTCGCGCTCGGCGGAAGGCCCGTAGGACAAACTGTGGACCAGGCGCATCTGGCGATACAGCGCCCAGTCCAGATAGTCCTTGAGCAGGTCTAACGTTTCGTCTTGCTGATCGTCCAGTACAGGCTCCGGCACCAGCCAGTGCAGCTTGGCCGCGCCGCCAAGGAAACCGCTACTCAGCGTGCGCTCGTGAGCGGCACTGGCGCGAATTTCCGGCAGGGGCAGGTGTTCGCTCGGGTCGACCGCTTTCAACTCACCCCATGCCCGCTCCAGATAGGCCGGCAGCAATCGGTCGAGGTCGCCGACCATGATCAGGGTCATGTTGTTGGGCGCGTACCAAAGCTTGCGGACTTTCTCCAGTTGCTCGCGGGTCAGGTGATCGACTTCGGCGCGCTGCGGGCATTTGAGGCCCAGCTCCACCGCCAGTTGATTACTGGCCGTGTGACCGAGGTCCTGACGATCGAGCCAGCGTTGCAGGTGTGTGTAATGACCGCCATCTTCGCGCTCGACCACTTGCTTGGCAGCGTTGATGGCGTTGTCGTCGATTCGGGTCTGGGTCAACAGCGCCAGCAACAGGTCGAGGACCTTGCGCTGGTTTTTCGCCGGTGCCTCGATGACGAATGTCGTGTCGGCGTTACTGGTGAACGCGTTCCACTCACCCCCCAGCGCTTGCATGCGCTCTTCCAGGCCGCCTTCGCCGGTGGCATCGATACCACTGAACAGCAAGTGCTCCAGCAGGTGGGGCAGTTCTTTGTCTTCGCAGCTGAAATCATCCAGACCGACGCCGACGACCAGACGAATCGCCACATGCCCGCGCTCGGTGCCCGGCTTGAGCAGCAATTGCAGGCCATTGGGCAGCGTATAACCCTCGACCTGAAAGCGATCCAGGGCAAACGAAGGGAGTGAGCCAAGCAACAAACAGGCAAACAACAGGCAACGCATAACGAGCTTCCATACGGCGAGCGCAGTTCAACAGACTTCAGACAACGGTGGACGTTCAGGGTGAATGCGTGATGTCAGCCAAATCATCGACCGCCAGCGCGCCGGTGTCGGACGTTTCAAGCACCACGTACGCACTGCTGCAGAACAGCGAATTCAAACGTTTCATGTCGGCGATCAGCTCCAGATGCAACGAGCTGGTCTCGATACTTTGCACAATCTTAAGCTGCAACCGGCTGACATGGGCATGGGCCAGACGCCGCTCCTGTGCGCGAAAACGGCGTTTCTCACGCAGTAACTGGCGAGCACTTTCCTTGTCAGCGCTCAGGAACACCGACAATCCTAGCCGCAAATTGGAGATCAACTGACGTTGCAATCCTGACAACTCCTCCAGCCCGACCTCGGAAAAGGACCGGCGGTGTGAGGTTTTCTGCTGCTGAACCTTGCGCAGCATGCGTTCAATCAGGTCGCTGGCGAGCTTGAGGTTGATCGTCAACTCAATGATTTCTGCCCAGCGCCGGCTGTCCTGGTCGCTGAGGTCTTCGCGGGGCATTTGCGCCAGATAGAGCTTGATCGCGCTGTAGAGTGCGTCGACATCATCGGTCAGACGACGCACTTCCTGGGTAACGGCCGTTTGCTTGCCATTCAACACATCGAGCATCGCTTCCAGCATGTTGTCGATCAGATCGCCCATGCGCAGGGTTTCCCGGGCCGCATTGGCCAGCGCCAGGCTCGGTGTGACCAGCGCGGTGAGATCGAGATGGCGGGGTTTGGCAGTTCCGTTGACTTCCGGCCGCTCCGGCAACAGCCAGGCGCACAGCCTGGCCATCGGACCGACGGTCGGCAGCAGGATCAAGCAGCGGACGCTGTTGTAGAGCAAGTGAAAGCCAATGACTGTTTCCTGGGGACTGAAGTCCAGGCTATCGAGCCAGTGTACCAATGGGTTCAGCACCGGAATGATCAACAACAGGCCGATCAGTTTGTACAACAGGCTGCCCAGCGCCACTTGGCGCCCGGCGGGGTTCTGCATGCTGGTACTGAGGAACGCGAGGACGCCGCTGCCAATGTTGGCGCCAATCACCAGGCCGATGGCCACCGGCAAGCTGATCACCTTGGCACCGGCCAGGGTCGCGGTCAGCAGCACGGCGGCCAGGCTCGAGTAGGAGATCATCGCGAACAATGCGCCGACCAGGGCATCGACCAAAATGTCGCCGGTCAGCGAGGCGAAGATCACTTTTACCCCTTTGGCGTGGGTGATCGGCGCAGCAGCCTCCACAATCAGTTGCAACGCCAGAATGATCAGCCCAAGGCCAATCGCCACGCGCCCCATCTGCCCGAGTCGGGTCTGTTTGCGCGACAGAAATAAAATCACCCCGACAAAGATCAGCAGCGGCGACAGCCACGACAGGTCCAGGGTCAGCACCCGCGCCATCAGCGCCGTACCAACATCCGCCCCGAGCATGGTTACCAGTGCCGGAGTCAGCGCCATCAGGCCCTGGCCGACAAACGAGGTGACCAGCATGGCGGTGGCGTTACTGCTCTGGACCATCGCGGTCACCGCGATCCCGGAGAGAAACGCCAGCCAGCGCTTGGACATGTTCTGGCCAATCACATGGCGCAGGTTGGACCCGTAGACCCGCAAAATGCCGGTTCGGACAATGTGCGTGCCCCAGATCAACAAGGCCACGGCCGATAACAAATTGAGCAGGGTGAGCATAAAGGCCCCCTGTGATGGTCGCGCCCCAGCGGGGCAAGTTGACGGTACCGCGCGTTTTTCTACGTTCTGTACTTAAGCTGTAGTTGGCTAACGGTCTGAGCGCCAGCATTACATAGCCAAGGAAGTGATTGAAACAAAAGTGTCATGAAAACGGTTTTATGCAGGCGTGAAAAAGGGGCCCGAACAGACTGTGTGAAAACCTAGCAATCTGCGCAAAGCTCAAAGAAAATGCTCCGTATCGAAAGATACGGAGCATTTTTCGTTATGGCTTACATCCAAGGTGAGTCCCGTAGCCAGACCAGTCTGTTCCCGGTCTCGCTGGAAGAACTGATCCCCGAGGATCATCTCGTTCGGGTTATTGACCTGTACGTCGCCAAGCTGGATCTGGTGCAACTGGGCTTTGATAAAGCGCTGCCCAAAAGCACAGGTCGTCCTTCTTATGATCCTGCCGATCAGCTCAAGCTCTACCTCTATGGCTATTTTCAGCGGATTCGCTCATCGCGGCGTCTCGAAGCCGAGTGCCAGCGCAACATCGAAGTGATGTGGCTGATCAACCGGCTTAAGCCCGACTTCAAGACCATCGCCGACTTTCGCAAAAACAACAAATCCGCCTTTGTGGCGACGTGCGGTGCCTTCGTCCGGTTTTGCCGCATGGCCGGTCTGATCGCAGGAGACTTGGTGGCCATCGACGGCAGCAAGTTTCAGGCAGTCGCTTCCTCGCGGCGCCATATGAACCTCAAGCAACTCAAGCGTCAGGAAGAAAAACTGGATAAGCGCATCGCTCAGTATCTGGCCGAACTGGATGAGGCTGACAGGCTCGATGCGGGAGAGGTGATTGATCGCGGCGCGATCAAAACAGCACTGGTGCAGCTTAAAGTTCGCCAGCAGGACAATCAGAGCTGCCAAGCGCTGATGAACTCGATGGGCCTGGAGCAGTTCAACACCCACGAAAGCGATGCCCGAATGATGCGCACGCCCAAGGGGCCGCGTGTGTCCTATAACGTGCAGAGCGCCGTGGATGCCAAGCATTGCCTGATTCTGCATCATGAGGTTACCCAGGATGGCGACGACCGCAAGCAACTCGAACCAATGGCTAAAGCCGCCAAAGAACAGCTGGAACAAGATGCCCTGACCGTGACTGCCGATGCCGGCTACTCCAACGGCCAGCAGTTTCAGGCCTGCGAGGAGGCTGCGATTACCGTTTATGTGCCGCCCAACCGCTCGGTCAATCCTGGTGGTGAGGACTTTTTTGAGCGCAAAGACTTTATCTACGAAGCCGAACACGATCGTTATCAGTGCCCGGCAGGCAAGTGGTTAACGCTCAAACAGCGCCACAAGGGCGATCGGATCTATCAGGCAGATGTCAGCGACTGCGCCGCCTGCCCGCTCAAATCCCAATGCACTGGCGCTCAGCGCCGCTACGTCTCACGCCACGCCCATGAAGAAGCCTTTGAGCGAATGGAGCAACGAATGCTGGCCCATCCGCAGATGATGGCCAACCGAAGATCCATTGTTGAGCACCCCTTCGGCAACCTGAAGCAATGGCTGTTTGGCAATGCTCGCTTCCTGTTGCGTCAACTGGAGGGCGCGAGAGCGGAAATGGCCTTGGCAGTGAGTGCCTACAACCTAAAACGCGCAATTAGTGTGCTCGGGGCCCGCCAATTGATGGCGTTAATGGGCTGAAAGGCTTTTTTCGCCTGTCGCCCGCACCAAAACAAACGCCCCGAACAAGTCGGGGCGTTTGTTGGGCCGGCCTTCAGCGCGTTTTCACACAGTCTGCGAAGGCCCCTTTTTCTATCGCATGACAATCGGGTTATTGGCCCGGAATGTCCTTACGCAGTTTCACCGGATCTTGCTGCTTCTTCTTTTTCGCAATCGCGGTGCGCATCTTGATGTTGATCGCTTCAACCGCCAGCGAGAACGCCATGGCGAAGTAGACGTAGCCTTTTGGTACGTGTACGTCCAGGGACTCGGCAATCAGCACGGTACCGACGATCAACAGGAACGACAGCGCCAGCATTTTCAGCGACGGGTGTTTGTCGATGAACTCGCTGATGGTGCCGGAAGCCCACATCATCACCAGTACTGCAACGACGATCGCCGCGACCATGACCGGAACATGGGAGACCATGCCGACAGCGGTGATCACCGAATCCAGCGAGAACACGATGTCGATGATCGCGATCTGCACGATGGTGTAGAGGAAGTTGCCGCCCTTGCCGCTCGGTTCCTCGTTGGTTTCGTCTTCGCCTTCCAGCGCGTGGTACATCTCTTGCGAGCTCTTCCACAGGAGGAACAGACCACCGAAGAACAGAATCAGGTCGCGGCCGGAAATGCCCTGGCCAAACACCACGAACAGGTCCGCCGTGAGGCGCATGACCCAGGTGATCGACAGCAGCAACAGGATCCGCGTGATCATGGCCAGCGCCAGACCGAAAATCCGGGTGCGCGCCTGCATGTGCTTGGGCATGCGGCTGACCAGGATCGAAATCATGATGATGTTATCGATGCCCAGGACGATTTCCAGGGCGGTCAGGGTGAAGAAGGCAACCCAGATTTCAGGGTTGGTCAGCCATTCCATGTGTATTCCTTTGAGCGATTGTTAAACCGCAACGGGCCCAGGCTTCAAACCGCGAAGCCGGGACCCGTTGTGGTGAGTCTTGGGCTTATAGAGTGCTGAAGAGCGGAAAGATCCCCATCAGCAACGCTGCAACCAGTATGCACATGCACACCAACACTGCCCATTTCAGGGTAAAGCGCTGATGGTCACCGAATTCGATACCGGCCAGTGCCACCAACAAGTAGGTCGATGGTACCAGCGGGCTCAGCAAGTGGACGGGCTGACCGACGATCGAGGCACGTGCCATTTCAACTGCGGTTATACCGTAATGACTGGCGGCTTCGGCAAGTACTGGTAACACGCCGTAATAAAATGCGTCGTTCGACATGAAAAACGTGAACGGCATGCTCACCAGCGCAGTAATGACTGCCAGGTACGGACCGAGGAATTCAGGGATGACCGCCAACAGGCTCTTGGACATCGCATCGACCATACCGGTGCCGGTCAGGATACCGGTAAAGATACCGGCCGCGAAGATCAGGCCGACCACCGATAGAACGCTACCAGCGTGGGCCGCAATGCGATCCTTCTGCTGTTGCAGACATGGGTAGTTAACGATCATCGCGATACTGAACGCCACCATGAACAGCACCGGCAGCGGCAACAGGCCGGCGATCAGGGTGCACATCAGCGCCAGGGTCAGGAGGCCGTTGAACCAGATCAGCTTCGGACGACGCGCATCCGGGAACTGCGAAACGCTGATTTCACTGTGGTCGATTTCATCGCCGATCAGGTGCAACTCACCCAGGCGAGCACGCTCACGCTTACCGTAGAAGTAGGCAATCGCCAGGATCGCCACCACACCGGCCAGCATGGCTGGAATCATCGGTACGAAAATATCGGACGGGTCCACATGCAGTGCACTGGCCGCACGGGCGGTCGGGCCACCCCACGGGGTCATGTTCATCACGCCACCGGCGAGGATGATCAGACCGGCCATGATCCGCGGGCTCATGCCGATGCGGCTGTAGAGCGGCAGCATCGCGGCCACGCAGATCATATAAGTGGTCGCGCCGTCACCATCGAGGGAAACAACGAGCGCCAGAACGGCGGTGCCGACCGAAACTTTCAACGGGTCGCCCTTGACCAGTTTGAGGATCTTGCGCACGGCCGGGTCGAACAGGCCGGAGTCGATCATCAGGGCGAAGTACAGAATGGCGAACATCAGCATCACACCGGTCGGCGCGAGCTTGGTGATGCCTTCGAGCATCATCGGACCGATCTTCGGTGCAAAACCGCCGAACAGGGCGAAGAGGATCGGGATGATGATCAGGGCGATCAGCGCGGACAGGCGCTTGGTCATGATCAGGAACATGAACGTGATGACCATGGCAAAGCCAAGGAAAGTCAGCATGGGAATACTCCAGGCGTAGCGCGGCGAGGGGAAATGGGCGAACCGGGTGGGGTCAGCGCAGAACGGGGAGCACGAGGCGTACGGACGGAGTGACAGCGAAGCGGCGGGTAGCAGAGAACATCAGGATCACCATTGTTGTTGTTAAATGGGCCGTGCGAGCGATAAAACACTCATTGGCCAACCGGTCTGTTGCCGGCAGTGGGGCGATCCTAATCGGGGAAGCTTTCAGCCAGCTTTCGCCGATGAAAGCTTTGCGCGGATGTGCGACCGGTCGTCGGACGGGTTCAAAGCCCCTGAATACGGGGCAGGAGGCGAAATATGGGTGAAATTCATACAGGCGGATGCCACTGCGGACACATACGCTACCAATTCAGCGGGCCGCTGCACGACATCGCCCACTGTCATTGTTCGATTTGCCGAAGGGTCAGCGGCGGGATCGTGACCACCTGGATCACTGTGCCGACATCGGCGTTTGAATGGGTGAAAGGCACACCGACGCAGTACGATTCTTCAACAACCGGCGTACGTTACTTCTGCCCGAATTGTGGGGCGCAACTCGCGTTTATGACCCGTCTCAGCCCGCAGAGCATCGACCTGACCATCGCCACCCTCGACCACCCGGAGCAGGCCCCGGCCGAGCGGCATATCTGGATGGACAGCCGCTTGCCCTGGTTGCACCTGGACGAGCACTTGCCGGGCGAAGCCGAAGAAAGCCTCTGATCAAAAAATAGACAGATCCAGCGGCCGGATTGCACCCATCCAGATCGCGTGCTCGGTGTGGTCGAGCAAGTCGTCGCCGGTGTCCGGGTGCAGGAACACCACCAGCCCCTTGCGGTTGAGGGCCAGCCACGGCAATACATCGCCGATGAGTTCGGGGCCGAACGCCAATTGGCAGCTCCAGTCCGGGTGCGGGCCGACCAGGCGTTCATGCACGCGGCCCATCTTCAGCGGGAACAACTGCGCCGCCTGCTCGCACAAGGCCCGTGCCTGGTCGACCGTCCCGGCATCGAAATAAACGTGGGCGTGATAACCCTTGATCGGTTGCATCTGAATCCCTCAAATCCTGTTCGAACCCTCGACGATCCCCGCAGGTCACACGTCATATACTCAATGGAGGAGGAGTCTCAGCCATGAAAAACGCGGAAACCCCGGTGGTCAAAGTAGTGCTTTATGGTGCCATGAGTAGCTTGGGCAGTGCGCTGATTGCGCAAATGCTGCGCCGCCAACATGAAGTGATCGCCATTCTGGATGACCTGACGGCGCTGGCACCGCGCCCGGGCCTACGAACTAAAACCGGTGACCTGTTCGAGGCACAACGCGTTAAACAAAGTGTGGCGGGCTGCTCGGCCGTCATCTGCCTGTTAGACGCACCCGGGTTGCCTTTCAACAGCGAATACGTGGAAAAAACCATCGTGGTGGGCCCGGTCGAACAAGTGCTGGCGGTGGATGCACTGATCGACGGCATGCAAGCCGCCGGGGTGCACCGGCTGTTTCTGGTGGGCGATTTTGAAGTGCTGGATGATTCAGAAACAGAGGATCAGCTGCAACTCCACGCCGCCGAAGAAATCCGCGAGTCGCTACAAGCCAGTGCCTTGAAGTGGACCCTGGTGAATGCGCCACGCGGGGTGCCCGGGTTGAGCATCGAACATTTCAGCCATGTCTCCAGCCATCTGGAGCCGGGGCTGGCCGAACCGCTGGAGCGTCTGAACCGGGTCGCGGTGGGCATCGCCGATGAGCTAAAGCTGAACCTGCACATCCGTGAACACGTGAACTTCATCGCCACGGATCCTAAATAGCGATGGAAGGCAGCGCCAGGCCATTGAGCGATTGCGCGCTGCTGGCCTGCTCGGCCATCAACCAGTCCACAAACTGTTGAATCAACGCCCCGCGCCGTTTGCGCTGGGGCACGACCACGTAATAGCCGAGGCTGGACATCGCCGATTCCGCGACGGGACGACACAACAAACCCTGCGCCAGCAAGTTATCCACAAGGTGCCGCCAGCCGATCGCCACGCCCTGGCCGCCAATCGCCGCTTGAATCAGCAGCGTGTAATTGTCGAAGCGCAGCTGCCCCGGCGCCGGCGCCGAAGTTATCCCCAATTGACGAAATACACCGCTCCAGTCGAACCAGTTGCTGCTGTGTTCTCCCCGCAAGTGCAGCAAGGGAAATTCCAGCAGCGACTTGGCCGGCAAGGGCAGGGGCCGATCCTTGAGCAACAGCGGGCTGCACACCGGAAAGACTTCTTCGCTGAACAGCCAATGGCTTTCACCCTGTTTGAAACGCCCATCGCCAAACAACACCGCCACATCGATATCCGTGCGCAGCATGTTGTGACTGCGCTCGCTGGTGACCAGGCTCACATCGACGTGCGGATTGGCGGCATGGAAGCGGTGCAGACGTGGCATCAGCCAGTACGCGGCGAAGGCAAAGTCGGTCGCCACTTGCAACACTTCATGTTGCTGTTGTGCGCTGATTGCGCTCAATCCTGCGTCGATATTCTGCAAACCGAGCTGAACCTGATCAAAAAGTATGGCCCCGGCCTCGGTCAGTTCGATACCTCGGTAGATGCGGTCGAACAGCCGCGTGGCGAGTTGCTCCTCCAACCGTTTGATCTGCTGGCTGACCGCCGGCTGCGTCGTGCCAAGCTCCACCGCCGCAGCGGTAAAGCTGCGATGGCGGGCCGCCGCTTCAAAGGCCCGCAGCAGGTCCAACGACAAGTCACCAAGGGCGTCATACATAAGCTGTGCTAATCCTAGTCATTGCCTGGCGTGGGCTTTACCAACAATGTGCATGGGTTACATGCTCGATCGCAGCACTCTCGCATAAATATTCACTATGGAATGCCGCGATCACATGAAGCGCAAGAACATTCTTTTCATCATGGCCGATCAAATGGCCGCGCCAATGTTGCCGTTCTACGGTCCTTCGCCCATCAAACTGCCGAACCTGAGCCGCCTCGCCGCCGAAGGCGTGGTGTTCGATGCCGCCTATTGCAACAGCCCCCTGTGCGCACCATCGCGTTTTACCCTGGTCAGCGGCCAGTTGCCGAGCAAGATCGGCGCCTACGACAACGCGGCCGATTTCCCCGCCGATGTGCCGACCTATGCCCACTACCTGCGTCGACTCGGTTATCGCACGGCGCTGTCCGGCAAAATGCACTTTTGCGGCCCGGACCAACTCCACGGCTACGAAGAGCGCCTGACCAGCGATATTTACCCGGCTGATTACGGCTGGGCAGTGAATTGGGATGAACCGGACGTGCGTCCGAGCTGGTATCACAACATGTCGTCGGTGCTGCAAGCCGGGCCGTGCGTGCGCACCAATCAGCTGGATTTCGATGAGGAAGTGGTGTTCAAGGCCCAGCAATACTTGTTCGACCACATCCGCGAAGACGGCGACCAACCGTTCTGCCTGACCGTTTCGATGACCCACCCACACGATCCGTACACGATTCCCAAGGCTTTTTGGGATATGTACGACGACGCCGACATCCCGCTGCCCGAAACACCGGCGCAGACAGAACTCGATCCGCACGCCCAGCGCTTGCTCAAGGTTTACGACCTGTGGGACAAGCCATTGCCTGTGGATAAAATTCGCGATGCGCGCCGCGCCTACTTTGGTGCTTGCAGCTATATCGACAGCAACGTCGGCAAACTCCTGCAAACGCTTGAAGAAACAGGGCTGATCGATGACACGATTATTGTCTTCTCCGGTGACCATGGCGACATGCTCGGCGAACGCGGGCTCTGGTACAAAATGCACTGGTACGAAATGGCTGCGCGAGTACCGCTGCTGATCAATGCGCCAGGGCAGTTCGGGCCAGGGCGAGTCAGCGCGGCTGTTTCCACCGCCGATCTGCTGCCCACCTTCGTAGAACTGGCTGGCGGCTCACTGGAACCTGGCTTGCCGCTAGACGGTCGTTCGCTGGTTTCGCACCTGCAAGGGCAGGGCGGTCACGACGAAGTGTTCGGCGAATACATGGCCGAAGGCACCATCAGTCCATTGATGATGATCCGTCGCGGCGCCTACAAATTCATCTACAGCGAAGACGACCCTTGCCTGCTCTTCGACGTACACAACGATCCGCGAGAACAGGAAGAACTCAGCCAGTCACCACAACATCGTTCGCTTTTCGAAGAATTTCTTGCCGAAGCCCGGGCCAAATGGAACATCCCGGCGATTCACCAACAGGTGCTCGCCAGCCAGCGACGCCGGCGTTTCGTTGCCGATGCGCTGACCCTCGGCAAGCTGAAGAGCTGGGATCACCAGCCGCTGGTCGACGCCAGTCAGCAGTACATGCGCAACCACATCGACCTCGATGATCTGGAGCGCAAAGCACGTTATCCACAACCCTGCCAAAACCAATAATCTCAAGGGGAAGTCCATGCAAAAGTTATCCACAGCACTGACGGTCGGGCTGCTGGCTCTGGGCAGTGCATCGGTGTTCGCCGATCAGAGTTGCGAGACGGTAAAAATGGCCGACCCAGGCTGGAGCGACATCGCCGCGACCAACGCCATCACCGGGTTTTTGCTGGATGGCATGGGCTACAAGGCAAAAGTCGACACCCTCGCGGTGCCCATCACCTTCGGCGGCCTGAAGGATGGCCAGGTCGATGTGTTCCTGGGTAACTGGATGCCGGCCCAGCAGGGTTTTTACGACAAGTTCGTGGCCACCGGCGATGTCACGCAATTGGCGAAAAACCTCGACGGCACCGAATTTACCCTCGCGGTTCCGGATTATGTGTGGGACGCGGGTGTGCATAACTTTGCCGACCTGAACAAATACGCCGACAAGTTCGACCATAAAATCTACGGCATTGGCTCCGGCGCCCCGGCGAACATCTCGCTACAGGAAATCATCAAGAAGAATGATTTCGACATGGGCCAATGGAAACTGGTGGAGTCCAGCGAGCAGGCGATGCTGGCCGAAGTGTCTCGCGCCGTGAAAAAGCAGAAATTCGTGACCTTCCTCGGCTGGACCCCGCACCCGATGAACGTGCAGTTGAAAATGCACTACCTCAAGGGTGGCGAAAAGTATTTCGGTGACACCGGCAGCGTCCATACCCTGACCCGCAAGGGCTACGCCGAAGCCTGTCCGAATGTGGGTAAGTTGCTGACCAACCTGAGCTTCACCCAGGACATGGAGAACAGCATCATGGCCGAGGTGGTGAACAAGAAGGTCAGCAATGCGGAGGCGGTCAAGGCGTGGATCAAGGCCAATCCAGCGGTGCTGGATAAATGGCTCGATGGCGTGAAAACCGCCGATGGCAAGGATGCGTTGCCGGCGGTGAAAGCCAAACTCTGAACCCCCGCCACCGATCGTTCCCACGCTCTGCGTGGGAATGCATCCCGTGACGCTCCGCGTCACATCTCCAAGCGGACGCAGAGCGTCCATGGCGGCGTTCCCACGCGGAGCGTGGGAACGATCGGCGGCTAGTCCTGCTACCCTTGCGCAAAAACCCACCCGAGAGGACCCATGGCCTTCCCCAGCCGCCATTCACTCTTTCCCTTTCTCAGTTGGTTGCCCCGGCAAACCCGCGCCAGCGTTGGTCGTGACCTGATCGTCGGCCTCAGCGGCGCGATTCTCGCGTTGCCGCAGTCCATTGCCTACGCACTGATCGCCGGTCTCCCACCTGAATACGGGTTGTACGCGGCCATCATCCCCGTGTTGATCGCCTGCCTGTGGGGTTCCTCGTGGCATTTGATCTGCGGTCCTACAGCGGCGATCTCCATTGTCCTGTTCGCCAGCGTCAGTCCTCTGGCCGTCCCCGCGTCACAGGACTACATCACGCTGATTTTGCTGCTGACACTCCTGGCCGGCGTTTTCCAGTGGCTGTTGGGCCTGTTACGTTTCGGCGCCTTGGTGAATTTTGTCTCGCATTCCGTGGTGCTGGGTTTCACCCTCGGTGCGGCGGTGGTAATTGCCATCGGCCAGTTGCCGAACCTGTTGGGCCTGGACTTGCCCAGCCAGGCCACGGCGCTCGACAGTTTCCTGATGCTGTTCAAGCACCTCGGCGCCCTGGATAAACCGTCGTTGGCGCTGGGGCTGGCGACGGTTGTTGTCGGCGCGGTGCTGAAATCATTGCTGCCTCGCTGGCCGACGCTGTTGATCACGCTGGTCCTCGCCGGGCTGCTGGTGTGGCTATGGCCCTCCATGTTCGGCCATGTGAAATTGGTCAGCGCATTTGTCGGGCGCTTGCCACCCTTGAGCCCCCTGCCGCTGGATCTGGACCTTATCCTGCGTTTGCTGCCGAGCGCAGTGGCGGTGGGCATGCTGGGGCTGGTGACCAGCCTGTCGATTGCCCGCTCGTTGTCGGCCCGCTCCCAGCAGTTGCTCGACGCCAATCAAGAAGTTCGCGCCCAGGGCTTGTCCAACATTGTCGGTGCGTTTTTTTCCGGTTCGCTGTCCGCCGGCTCCTTCACCCGCTCGGGCCTGAGCTATGAAGCCGGCGCCTGCTCACCCATGGCCGGGGTGTTCTCGGCGGTGTGGGTCGCGCTGTTCGCCATCTTCGGCGCCGGGTTGATCGCCCACATCCCGATCCCGGCCATGGCCGGCAGCATTTTGCTGATCGCCTGGGGATTGGTGGACCATCGCGGGATTCGTGCCCTGTTGCGCGTCAGCCGTGCCGAATTCGCGGTCATGGCCCTGACCTGTGTCGCCACTTTGCTGCTGGAGTTGCAGACGGCGATTTATGCCGGGGTGCTCGCCTCGTTGTTCTTCTACCTCAAACGCACCTCGCAACCGCGCGTGCAGCATTCGCGCGATGGGGATGAAGACATTCTGCGGGTGGGCGGTTCGATTTTTTTCGGCGCCAGCCATTACCTGCAAGTGCGCCTGCAACGTCTGCACGGTGCGCGCGTCGTGATCGAGGCGCAGCAGATCAACTTCATCGATTACTCAGGGGTGGAAATGCTGCATCAGGAAGCGCGGCGGCTGCTCAAGCAGGATCGCAGCCTGACCCTGCGACGCGCGCGGCCGCAGGTGGTGGACGAATTGAGGAAGCTGGAAGGGGCCGACAAGTGCCCGATCCGGTTTGAAGACTGAAACACGCCTTTGTAGGAGCAAGGCTTGCCCGCGATAAACGATAACGCGGTATGCCTGAGACACCGCGGCGCCTGAATCGCGGGCAAGCCTTGCTCCTACAAAGTTATATGGCGAGCTGGCGGCGCAGTTCGGCCAGCACTGGCGCCGTATCCGGGCGCACACCGCGCCACAGGAAGAAGGCTTCTGCCGCCTGTTCAGCGAGCATGCCCAAACCATCCATCGACACCGCCGCGCCATGCTCCGTGGCCCAACGGCAGAACGAAGTCGGCTCCTTGCCATACATCATGTCGTAGCAAACGGTTTTGCCCGGCTCGATCAAGCTGCCGGCAATCGGCGGCACGTCACCCGACAGGCTCGCCGACGTCGCATTGATGATCAGGTCCACCGACTCTTTCAACCAGTCGAAACTACTGGCCGAGACCGGGCCCAGGTCTGCGAACAACTCCGCCAGTAACTCGGCTTTTTCCACGGTGCGGTTGGCGATCACCAAGGAGGCCGGTTGTTCGGCCAGCAACGGTTCCAGAGCGCCGCGCACTGCGCCACCCGCCCCCAGCAACAGGATGCGTTTGCCCTTGAGGCTGAAACTGGCGTTGACCGTCAGGTCCCGCACCAGCCCGGCGCCGTCGGTGTTATCGCCCAGCAGGCTGCCATCGGCGAGTTTGCTCAGGGTGTTTACCGCACCGGCCCGCTGTGCCCGCGCCGTCAGGCTATTCGCCAGCCGATAAGCCTCTTCTTTGAACGGTACGGTCACGTTGGCGCCGCGACCTTCGAGGAAAAATGTCCGGGCGCAGGTGGAGAAGTCGTCAAGTGGCGCCAGCAGCGTGTTGTAGTCCAGCTTTTGCGCGGTCTGCTCGGCGAACAGGCGATGGATCAGAGGCGACTTGCTATGGCCAATCGGGTTACCGAATACAACGTAACGGTCCATAAGAACTCCTCGTTCAGGCCTCGGCCAACCAATCGCGGTCTTGCAGGAAGTACTCGGTCAGGCGGGCTTCTTCGCTGCCTGGTTCGGCTTTCCAGTCATAGCCCCAGCGCACTTGCGGCGGCAGGGACATGAGGATCGACTCGGTACGCCCGCCCGATTGCAGGCCGAACAAGGTGCCACGGTCGTAGACCAGGTTGAACTCAACGTAACGGCCACGACGGAATTCCTGGAATTCACGCTGCTGGGCGGTGAACGCATCCTGTTTGCGGCGCTGCACGATCGGCAGATAAGCGTCGATGTACGCATCACCGATGGCGCGCATGAACGCGAAGCTGGTGTCGAAGTCCCACTCGTTCAAGTCATCGAAGAACAGGCCGCCGATGCCGCGCGGCTCGTGACGATGCTTGATGTGGAAATAGCTGTCGCACCAGGCTTTGTAGCGCGAATAGACGTCCGGGCCGAACGGTGCACAGGCCTGCTCGGCGACGCGGTGCC
This sequence comes from Pseudomonas sp. B21-040, assembly GCF_024748695.1. Lineage (NCBI taxonomy): Bacteria > Pseudomonadati > Pseudomonadota > Gammaproteobacteria > Pseudomonadales > Pseudomonadaceae > Pseudomonas > Pseudomonas sp. B21-040. Next base: position 22,177 of record NZ_CP087176.1, on the reverse strand, counting down.
AATGCACGCAATCGTCTTCATTGCCGTAATAAGGGGTCAGGTCGAAGCCGCCGCCGAACCACCAGACCGGTTCTTCACCTTCTTTTTCAGCGATGAAAAAGCGCACGTTGGCGTGGGAAGTGGGTACGTGCGGGTTGTGCGGATGAATCACCAGCGACACGCCGAGGGCTTCGAAGCCACGCCCGGCCAGTTCTGGCCGATGAGCGCTGGCAGAAGGCGGGAGGCCGCTGCCGAAAACGTGGGAAAAGTTGACACCACCCTTTTCGATCACTGCACCGTTTTCGATCACTCGCGTGCGACCGCCGCCACCGGCAGGCCGGGTCCAGGCGTCTTCGACGAAGCGTGTGCCGCCGTCTTCAGCTTCGAGGGCCGCGCAAATGCGGTCTTGCAGGTCGAGCAGGTAGGCTTTTACGGCCTCGGTGCGGGTCGTCATGTCATCACCTTGAATCGGGCAAAACTACGCGGCGCTCCATCAGAGCGGGGACCGGCGCAAATGGGCGCGTAGCATAACATCGCAGACAGGCCTGCCGCAGTTGACGAAGATCAGGGTTAGGAGTTCGATAGGGCGCTTCGCGCTACAACCCCAGTAGCTAAGACCTAAGGAGAGTTCTGATGGCCAAGCGTATCCAGTTCCGCGCCCATGGCGGCCCCGAAGTGCTCGAGTATGTCGATTACCAACCCGCCGAGCCCGGCCCGCATCAGGTCCGCGTCACCAACAAGGCCATCGGCCTGAATTTCATCGATACCTATTACCGCAGCGGCCTCTATGCGCCCCCCGCGCTGCCGTCAGGTGTGGGCTCGGAAGGCGCGGGCGTGGTCGAGGCGGTGGGCAGCGAAGTCACACGTTTCAAGGTTGGTGATCGCGTGGCTTACGGCAGCGGTCCGTTGGGCGCCTACAGCGACGTTCATGTGTTGCCCGAGGCCAATCTGGTGCTTCTGCCGGACGCCATCAGCTTCGAAACAGCGGCCGGGGTCATGCTCAAGGGCCTGACCGTGCAGTACCTGCTGCGTCAGACCTATGAACTCAAGGGTGGCGAAACCATTTTGTTCCACGCTGCCGCCGGTGGCGTAGGCTCCCTGGCTTGCCAATGGGCGAAGGCGTTGGGCGTGAAGTTGATCGGTACGGTCAGCTCGCCTGAGAAAGCCGCGCTCGCCAAGGCCAATGGCGCTTGGGCGACCATCGATTACAGCCATGAAAACGTCGCACAACGCGTGCTGGAACTGACTGACGGGAAGAAAGTACCGGTGGCGTATGACGGTGTCGGCAAAGACACCTGGCTGACATCGCTCGATAGCGTTTCGCCGAGGGGGTTGGTGGTGAGCTTCGGCAATGCGTCCGGCGCGGTGGACGGGGTGAACCTGGGGATTTTGGCGGCGAAGGGTTCGCTGTACGTGACCCGGCCAACGCTGGCGACTTATGCCAACAATGCCGAGAACTTGCAGCGCATGGCCGATGAACTGTTCGAGATGATCATCAGTGGGAAACTGAAGGTGGACATCAGCCAGACGTTTGCCTTGGCAGACGCGGCGAAGGCGCAGACCGAATTGTCGGCGCGGCGCACGACGGGTTCGATAGTGCTGCGGCCATAAGACATTCGATGTCAGTCAGGACCTCATCGCGGGCAAGCCCGCTCCCACAGGTCCGAGTCGTACACAACTTATGTGAACGACCGAAACCTTGTGGGATCGGGCTTGCCCGCGATGAGCGATGACGCGATCTTAGTCCGGGCGCACAACGTGCCCGGTCGCGAGGTCTCGAATCACGCTCGGGTTCTTGCGCCCCCCCAGATTCCCGCCCAACACCAAATCCAGCTCTCCGCGGAAATACTGCTCCACGCGAAGCCGCGTGCGCGCCGCCGGCCGTCCCTGCGGGTTGGCCGAAGTCGACACCAACGGCCCGACAATGGCGCATAAATCCCGCACCAGCGGATGATCGCTGACCCGCAACGCAACGGTTTCATGCACTCCGGTGATCCACTGCGGCAACAGATTCTGATGCGGCACCAGCCAGGTGTTAGGCCCCGGCCAGGTACTGGCCATGCGGTCCATCCACAGTTCCGGGAAGTCTTCGAAGAGGAAGTCGAACTGACGAATGTTGTCGGCTACCAGAATCAGGCCCTTCTCCATAGACCGACCCTTGAGCATCAGCAGACGATACACCGCTTCTTCGTCCCACGGATCGCAACCCAGCCCCCAGACCGCTTCGGTCGGATAGGCAATGACCGCCCCTGCGCGAACGGCTTGCGCGGCTTGTTGCACACGCCAACTGTTGACCATGAAAAACTCTCCAGAATAAGGCTCTGCGCAGTTTACCGATCTTCCTTATAAAACCTAGCTCACCCGCGCAAACCAACGCCCGCTTTCGCAGATTGCGCGACCGTCCATCTCCAGCTCCGTCAGCGCGGCCAGCACTTTGGACAACGCCCAGCCACTGGAGACGGACAACGCCTCACTGGTGTGCGGCGCGGCGTGCAACAGTATGAGCAACGGATGGGTCACCGAGGGTTTCTCGCTGGATAACGGCAACCGTTGCCAGCCACGCAAGGCTTCGAGGATATGCTCGACAGTTTCCACCAGTATCGCACCGTCACGGATCAGCCGATGGCAGCCCTTCGCGCCTGGGTGATGAATCGACCCGGGAATCGCATAAACCTCCCGACCTTGCTCCCCTGCCAGTCTCGCCGTAATCAACGAACCACTGGCAACGCTGGCCTCGACCACCAGCACGCCGAGCGACAAACCGCTGATAATTCGATTGCGCCGGGGGAAGTTGCTGGCGGTAGGGCCGGCGTCCAGCGGGAACTCCGAAAGCACTGCGCTCCCCGACGCAATCATGGCGTCAGCCAGACGTCTGTTGCGCTGTGGATAAAACTTTTCAAGTCCCGTGCCAAGTACCCCGACCGTTCGCCCGCCCACATCCAGAGCGGCTTGATGCGCGGCGGCATCAATACCCAGTGCCAGACCGCTGGTGATGACAAAACCGGCACCCGCCAGGCTGCGGGAAAACGCGGCGGCGGTGTCCATGCCCGGACGCGAGGCGCGACGACTGCCGACCATCGCCAGCTGCGGTTTCTCCAGAATCCCGGGATCACCTGCAACGAACAACAATGGCGGCGCATCACTGATTTCTGCGAGCAGCGCCGGGTAGTCGGGTTGGTCCCACATTAATAAATGCTGGCCCGGACGCTCTAACCAGGCCAATGCGTGGCTGGCGCCATCACGTACTTCATTGGTACGGCGAGCTTCGGCGCATGCCAATGGCAAGCCCAGCGAACGCCAGGCACTGGCCGGCGCGCTGAGGGCTTTTGAGGCCGAGCCGAAGGCTTCGAGCAGTTTTTTGAAACGCGCCGGGCCGAGTTCAGGCAAACGGTGCAAACGTAAACGAGCTTCCAGCTCCGCAGGGGACACCGGTGTAACAGCAGGCAGCGACATGGATCATCCTTGATCGTTATGAGCCCCGTCGAAACGGGAATAAGCTGTGGATAACTCTGTTGGTAACTTGTGGAGCAGGTTAAGGATTTCGCACCTTGTCCATGACGGCCAGCGAGCGCGATGCGTTGAGCACAAGCCCGTAGCTGAGCTTGTCGTAAGTGCGGAAAACCATCAGCAGACCGGCGCGCTCATCGGGAATTTTCAGTGGCTGACCGGTGATCCGGTCGCGTACGGTTTCGCCGGTTTTCATCACCACCAGCACGTTGCCTTCGGCCAGGCCATCACGTTGCCCCTTGTTCAGCGTGACCACGTCCAGCGCGCCGATCTGCGTCACCCCTCGCGGAACATCGATGATCACCCCGTTGACCTGGGTTTTCGGTGCACTGGGCATAAAGGTCGAGTTGATCGAGCGTTCTTCGCCACTGAACAAACGGTCACCGAGACGCACCTCTTGAGTCGTGCGATGTAGCGCCAATGTTGCGACGTCGCCTTCGGTGGCGACAATTTCGCCGCCGCCGATGTCGTCGGCGTTGATCCCCAGGAACTCCTTGCTCTCGGGATCGGTGTAGACCTTGCCTTGGCGGAAAATGCCGTAGACCGGCTGGTTCGGGTCAAAGTGGCCACGGGCGAAGATGCGGTCGCCCATGCCGCTGAGCACGCGCTCCGCATCGCCGGCGACGATGTAAGGCGCCTTGTCGAAATCCTCGACCTTGTCGACGATGCGGTTGCTCAACAGAAAGCTGTTGATCGATCGCAGCGCAATGCTCGGGATGGCCTCGGCCACTGGCGAGCTGCGCACCTGTGGCGAGAGTTTGATGGTGCCGCGCGATGCCCCGCGATTGAGGGTCAGACGGGGCTGGCCGTTGACGTAGACCAGCGACAGTGAGTCGCCGGGGAATATCAGATTGGGGTTTTCGATTTGCGGATTAACCTGCCACAGCTCGGGCCATTGCCACGGCTGGCGCAGAAATTTTCCCGAGATGTCCCAGAGTGTGTCCCCCGCAACCACTGTGTATTGCTGTGGAAAACCTTCCTTGAGTTGCACTTGCCCGTGCGCCAAACCGGCCGAGGCCAGAAGGAGCAAGGCGAGTAGTGATTTCCTCATGCGGTGAATCCCTTTATTATGTGCGTTCGCGTAAAACGCCAGAGCCTTCGTGGCTCGCTCCCTTTTTCTTTCCTGAACAGAAAAAGAGAGCTACGTTTTACAACGGTAGCCTGCATCTTCGGACCCGCCAGGCCATCGACCCGACTTCCCTCACACGTGCAGCAATTGAGCTTATGGCCATTTTAAACATCCTCGAATTCCCCGATTCGCGCCTGCGCACTATCGCCAAACCTGTGGCCGTAGTGGACGACGAAGTGCGTCAGTTGGTCGATGACATGTTTGAAACAATGTATGAAGCGCCAGGCATCGGCCTCGCCGCGACCCAGGTCAACGTGCACAAACGCATCGTGGTGATGGACCTCTCCGAAGACCGCACCGAACCACGGGTGTTCATCAACCCCGAGTTCGAAACCCTGACTGACGAGATGGAGCAGTATCAGGAAGGCTGTCTCTCGGTGCCGGGCTTCTACGAAAACGTTGATCGCCCGCAGAAGGTCAAGATCAAGGCCCTGGACCGCGACGGCCAGCCTTACGAACTGATCGCCGAAGGCCTGCTCGCGGTGTGCATCCAGCATGAATGCGACCACCTGAACGGCAAATTGTTCGTCGACTATCTGTCCAGTCTCAAACGCGACCGAATCAAGAAGAAACTGGAAAAGCTCCATCGCCAGAACGCTTGATGCCCTCCTTTCAAAGGCTTGCTGCGGCAAGCCTTTTTCTTTTGCGAGACCTTCTATATGACTGAGCCACTGCGCATCGTCTTTGCCGGCACCCCGGAATTCGCCGCCGAACACCTCAAGGCCCTGCTTGACAGCCCTTATGAGATCGTCGCGGTTTACACCCAGCCGGACCGTCCGGCGGGCCGTGGGCAAAAGCTGATGCCTAGCCCGGTCAAACAGTTGGCTCAGGAAAACAACATCCCGGTGTTGCAACCGCCAACCCTGCGCAACGAAGAGGCTCAGGCTGAACTGGCCGCGCTCAAGCCGGACTTGCTGGTGGTGGTCGCCTACGGCCTGATCCTGCCGCAAGTGGTGCTGGATATTCCGCGCCTGGGTTGCATCAACAGCCACGCCTCGCTGCTGCCACGCTGGCGCGGGGCGGCGCCGATCCAGCGCGCCGTCGAAGCAGGCGATGCTGAAAGTGGCGTGACCGTGATGCGCATGGAACTGGGCCTGGACACTGGCCCGATGCTGCTGAAAGTCACCACACCGATCACCGCTGAAGACACCGGTGGTAGCCTCCACGACCGTCTGGCGGAACTGGGCCCACCGGCCGTGATTCAAGCCATTGCCGGCCTCGCAGCGGGCACGTTGGAAGTCGAAGTGCAGGACGACAGCCTCGCCACTTACGCACACAAATTGAACAAGGATGAAGCGCGCATCGACTGGAGCCGTCCGGCCATCGAGCTTGAACGTCTGGTCCGCGCCTTCAACCCATGGCCGATTACCCACAGCACACTGAACGGCGAAGCGCTGAAAGTGCTGGCCGCGAGCCTCGCTGAAGGAAAGGGCGCGCCAGGGGAAATTCTCAGCGCCAGCAAGGACGGTCTGATCGTCGCGTGCGGTGAGCAGGCGTTGTGCCTGAGCCGTCTGCAATTGCCCGGCGGCAAGGCACTGAACTTCAGCGACTTGTTCAACAGCCGTCGTGAGAAATTCGCGGTCGGCACCGTGCTCGGTCACACGGCGGACGCTCAATGAACCCGCGCCTGGCCGCCGCCAAGGCACTTGCCGCTGTTCTTAACGGAAAAGCCTCACTCAACAGTTCTCTGCCCACGCAAATGGACAAGGTGGAAGACCGCGACCGCGGTTTCACCCAGGACCTGGCGTTCGGCACCGCGCGCTGGCAGCCGCGTTTGTCGGCGCTGGCGGCCAAGTTGCTGCAAAAACCCTTCAAGGCTGCGGATGCCGACGTCGAGGCGCTGTTGCTGGTCGGCCTCTATCAACTGCTCTACACCCGCGTTCCGGCCCACGCCGCCATCGGTGAAACGGTCGGTTGCGCCGACAAGTTGAAGAAGCCTTGGGCCAAAGCCTTGCTCAATGCTGTGCTGCGCCGCGCCCAGCGGGAAAGCGAAGCGTTGCTGGCCGAGCTGGAGCACGACCCGGTGGTGCGCACCGCCCACCCGCGCTGGCTGCAAAAGTCTCTGAAAGCGTTCTGGCCGCAGCAATGGGAAGCCATTTGCGCGGCGAACAATGCGCATCCACCGATGATTCTGCGGGTCAACCGTCGTCATCACACTCGCGATGCTTACCTTGGGTTGCTGACCGAAGCCGGGATCGCCGCGACGCCGTGCGTGTACAGTCAGGACGGCATCATCCTGGAGTCCGCCGCCGATGTGCGCAGCCTGCCGGGGTTCGCCGAAGGCTGGATCAGCGTGCAGGATGAAGCGGCGCAACTGGCTGCCGACCTGCTCGATCTGGCGCCGGGCCAACGGGTACTGGACGCTTGCTGCGCACCGGGCGGCAAGACCTGCCACATCCTTGAAGCCGAACCGAAGCTGGCGGGCGTGGTAGCGGTGGACCTTGAAGCCAAGCGTCTGGTGCGGGTGCGGGAAAACCTCGAACGCCTGAAACTCAGCGCCGAGCTGATCGCCGCCGATGGCCGTGACACCGCCACCTGGTGGGATGGCAAACCGTTTCAACGCATCCTGCTGGACGCGCCATGCTCGGCGACGGGGGTCATCCGTCGTCATCCGGACATCAAGTTGACCCGCCAACCCGACGACATCGCCGCGCTGGCGGTGCTGCAAGGTGAACTGCTCGACGCCCTGTGGATAACTCTGGAAGTGGGCGGCATTCTGCTGTACGCCACCTGTTCCACACTGCCAACCGAAAACACTGAAGTCATCGAAGCCTTCCTCGCCCGTACGCCGGGCGCCCGTGAGCTGGACCTCGCCACTGCCGCCGGCATCAAGCAACCTCACGGTCGCCAGTTGCTGGCCCAGGAAGGCGGTCACGACGGGTTCTACTACGCCAAAATGATCAAGATTGCCGCTGCGCGCGGTTAAACGGATTTAATGGAGTGACTGGATGAAAATCATCATCCTCGGTGCAGGGCAGGTCGGCGGTTCACTGGCGGAGCACTTGGCCAGTGAAGCCAACGACATCACGGTGGTCGACACCGACGGCGAACGCTTGCGCGACCTCGGTGATCGCCTGGACATCCGCACGGTGCACGGCCGCGGCTCGCTGCCGACGGTACTGCGCCAGGCCGGCGCAGACGATGCCGACATGCTGGTGGCCGTGACCAACAGCGATGAAACCAACATGGTTGCCTGTCAGGTCGCGCACACGCTGTTTCATACGCCGACCAAAATCGCCCGGGTGCGCGAAGCGGCGTACCTTACGCGCTCCGAATTGTTCGATAACGACGCGATCCCGGTGGATGTGCTGATCAGCCCGGAACAAGTGGTGACCAACTACATCAAGCGCCTGATCCAGCATCCGGGCGCCTTGCAGGTGATCGACTTCGCCGAAGGCAAGGCGCAACTGGTCGCGGTGAAGGCGTATTACGGCGGGCCGCTGGTGGGTCAGCAATTGCGGCAATTGCGCGAACACATGCCGAATGTCGAAACCCGTGTCGCTGCGATTTTCCGCCGTGACCGGCCGATCCTGCCGCAGGGCGATACAGTCATCGAGGCGGACGACGAAGTGTTTTTCATCGCGGCCAAGGCGAATATTCGCGCCGTGATGAGCGAAATGCGCCGGTTGGATGAAACCTACAAACGCATCGTGATTGCCGGGGGCGGGCAGATCGGCGAGCGCCTGGCCGAGGCCATCGAAAGCCGTTATCAGGTGAAAATCATCGAGATGAACCCGGCACGCTGCCGTCATCTCTCGGACACCCTCGACAGCACCGTGGTGTTGCAGGGCAGTGCCTCCGACCGCGACTTGTTGATGGAAGAGAACATCGCCGACGCCGATATCTTCCTGGCCCTGACCAACGATGACGAAGCCAACATCATGTCCTCGTTGCTGGCCAAGCGCCTGGGCGCGAAGAAGGTGATGACCATCATCAACAACCCGGCGTATGTGGACCTGATTCAGGGCGGTGACATCGACATCGCCATCAGCCCGCAATTGGCGACCATCGGCACGTTGCTGGCCCACGTGCGCCGCGGCGATATCGTCAGCGTGCACTCATTGCGCCGGGGCGCGGCAGAGGCGATTGAAGCGATTGCCCACGGTGATGCGAAATCGAGCAAGGTGATCGGCAAGGCCATCGAGAACATCGGTTTGCCGCCGGGCACCACCATCGGCGCGATTATTCGTGATGAAGAAGTGATCATCGCGCATGACAACACCGTGATTGAAACGGGCGACCATGTGATTTTGTTCCTTGTGGATAAAAAGCATATTCGCGATGTGGAGAAGCTGTTCCATGTGGGGCTGAGTTTCTTCTGAGGTTTTAACTGATCGTTCCCACGCTCTGCGTGGGAATGCAGCCCGGAACGCTTCGCGTCCCTGCCGAAGCGGACGCCGAGCATCCATTGAGGCATTCCCACGCGGAGCGTGGGAACGATCACTGACTGAGGGGTAGTGCTGATGATCGAATCCCTGGAAAAAATGCTCGCCAAGGGTGTGGATAACTCATTGCTGCGCTTTGGCCTGGGCAAGGGTTATCTGGATCTTGGGGAAAACGCCAAGGCTGCCGAGCATTTCCAGCGCTGTGTCGAGTTCGATCCGAAGTATTCGGCGGCCTGGAAACTATTGGGCAAGGCCTGGCTGGCGCAGGAGGATTTCGCGGCGGCCCGGCAGGCGTGGGAACAAGGTCTGAATGCCGCTCGCGCCCATGGCGACAAGCAGGCAGAGAAGGAGATGACGGTGTTTCTGAAGAAGCTCGAGCGCAACGCGCACTGATCAGAGGTAGCGCAGGCCTATCCCGTCGGCATCCACCTGAATCACTTCCATGCGCACACGCGGCGCACCTGTGGGTAAGCCCTGCACCTGCCCATAGACCACCGCGCCCTTAGGCAACGACGACAGCCCCGGATGTTTGACGTAGACACCCGTGGTCGAAAGGTTTCGTGTCTGGCCCAGGCATTCACCGAAGCTTTCATGGCTGATTTTGATGCGAAACGATTTGCGGTGTTCGGACATCTTCTGCGCCCTTTAATGAACAGTTGTGGATAACCCAGGCTCGGGAATTATCCACAGATCATGCCAATCAACTCAATACCAGCGTTCTTCACCCGGTGGACGCTTCTTGAAGCGCTTCATACTCCACATGTACTGGCTCGGATACGCCCCGACATAACGCTCGACCACTTTACTCATGGCCGCACAGGACTCCGCTGTGTCGGTGCTGTACATGGCCTCTGGCGCGGCTTCCAGGATCACTTTGTAGCCCGAACCGTCCGGCAACCGCAGGGCATGCAGGAACACGCCGACCGCTTTGCCGCCGGCGAGCATGTTCGGCACGAACTTGCTGGTCAGCGCCTGGGTTGCGAAGAAGGGCACGAAAATTCCGGCGGATTCGGCCGGTTCCGGGTCAGCGGGAATGCCCACTGCACCACCTTTGCGCACTTCTTTGATGACGCTGAGGATGCCTTCCTTGGTGGAAGCGGCCACTTTGTTGCCAAGCTGTACCCGTTGCTTTTGCAGCAATTCATCCACAGCCTTCAACTTCGGTGGACGATAAAAAATGATCGGTTTGCACTGGCTGCAATAGAAGTGATTGAGCACTTCCCAGTTGCCCAGGTGGCTGGTGATGCCGACCACGCCTTTGCCGGAGGCGAGGGCGTCCTTCAAAATGTCGAGGCCTTCGACTTCGCGCACCAGGTCAATGGAGCGCTGGGCCGGCCAGATCCACGCGCAGGCGCTTTCGGTCAGGGACTTGCCGATGTCCTTCAGGCTCTGGCCCACCAGGCGCTCACGCTCGGCCGGGTCCATCTGTGGAAAACATTTGGCGAGGTTGATCCGCACCACGTCGCGGGATCTGTTCGGGGTTTTCCACATGACCCAGCCAATCGCCGAGCCCACGGCCTGTACGGCCCGCCACGGAAGCAGGGCAAACAGCCGCAGAGCGCCTACCAGCAAGGCGCCTTTCAACTTATCCACAGGTCACTCCTGAATTTGTGCTGTGCGCGAGGCGGCTATTCTAACCGCCGTTCGCTAAAGTCGCGTAGCGATCGCAATCGCGGGTGTGGTCCATGACCATGCCCGAGGCCTGCATCAGCGCGTAGCAAATCGTCGGGCCGACGAACGTGAAGCCGGCCTTTTTCAGGCCTTTGCTCATTTCCACGGCGGTCGGCGTGACGGCCGGAACTTCGCTGCGATCCTTGAAATGATTGATCACCGGCGTACCGCCGACGAACGACCAGAGAAACGCCACCGGGTCCTCCAGCGCCAGCCAGGCCTGCGCATTACGCCGGGCCGCGTTGAGCTTGAGGCGGTTGCGGATGATGCCCGGGTCGAGCATCAATTCATCGATTTCCGCGTCGCTCATTTGCGCCACGCGCTGTACATCAAACCCAAACATCACCTGGCGATAATGCTCGCGTTTGCGCAACACAGTGATCCAGGAAAGACCGGCCTGGAACCCTTCGAGCAAAAGCAACTCGAACAATCCCTGCGCATCGCGTAGCGGCGTGCCCCACTCCTGATCGTGATAAGCCATGTACAGCGGATCTTCGGAACACCAAAAGCAGCGTGGCATAAGGCTCCAGGGGGCGTGCGCAGCAACGAATCGGGTATACTCCCGCTCTTTAAATCGCAGCCCAAGAAACAGGTGAATTTCGTGAGCCAGCCTACGCCAGCCGTGCGTACCTTCCAAGACTTGATCCTCGCCCTCCAGCAATACTGGGCCGAGCAAGGTTGTGTGGTACTTCAGCCCTACGATATGGAAGTAGGCGCCGGCACTTTCCACACCGCGACCTTCCTGCGCGCCATTGGCCCGGAAACCTGGAACGCCGCCTACGTGCAACCAAGCCGCCGTCCGACTGACGGCCGCTACGGTGAAAACCCGAACCGTCTGCAGCACTACTACCAGTTCCAGGTTGTGCTGAAGCCGAACCCGGACAACTTCCAGGAACTGTACCTGGGCTCCCTCAAGCATGTCGGCCTGGACCCGCTGGTCCACGACATTCGCTTCGTCGAAGACAACTGGGAATCGCCAACACTCGGCGCCTGGGGTCTGGGCTGGGAAGTCTGGCTCAACGGCATGGAAGTGACCCAGTTCACTTACTTCCAGCAAGCGGGCGGCATCGAATGCTACCCGGTGACCGGCGAGATCACGTACGGTCTGGAGCGTCTGGCCATGTACCTGCAAGGCGTGGACTCGGTCTACGACCTGGTCTGGGCTGACGGTCCGTTCGGCAAAGTGACCTACGGCGACGTGTTCCACCAGAACGAAGTGGAGCAGTCCACTTACAACTTCGAACACGCCAACGTCGAGAAACTGTTCGAACTGTTCGATTTCTACGAAAGCGAAGCCAAGCGCCTGATCGAACTCGACCAGCCGCTGCCGTTGCCGAGCTACGAAATGGTGCTGAAGGCCTCCCATACCTTCAACCTGCTGGATGCACGCCGGGCGATCTCGGTGACCGCGCGTCAGCAATACATTCTGCGAGTACGCACCCTGGCGCGTTCCGTTGCGCAAGCCTACCTGCTGGCTCGCGCCAAGCTGGGCTTCCCGATGGCGACCCCGGACCTGCGTGACGAAGTACTGGCCAAGCTGGAGGCTGCACAATGAGTGCTCTGGATTTTCTGGTTGAACTGGGCACTGAAGAACTGCCACCCAAAGCCCTGAACACCCTGGCCGAGGCGTTCCTCGCCGGTATCGACAAGGGCCTGCAAGCGGCCGGCCTGAACTACGAGACCAAAACCGTCTACGCCGCGCCGCGTCGCCTGGCCGTGCTGATCACGTCGCTGGCCACCCAGCAACCGGATCGCAGCATCAACCTCGATGGTCCGCCACGTCAGGCAGCGTTCGATGCCGAAGGCAACCCGACCCAGGCAGCCCTGGGTTTTGCCAAGAAGTGCGGCGTCGAGTTGAGCGAAATCGATCAGAGCGGCCCGAAACTGCGTTACAGCCAAAGCATCGCCGGCAAGCCGACCGCGAGCCTGCTGCCGACCATCGTCGAAGATTCGCTGAACGACCTGCCGATCCCGAAACGCATGCGTTGGGGCGCTCGCAAGGAAGAATTCGTTCGTCCGACCCAATGGCTGGTGATGCTGCTCGGTGACGAAGTCATCGATTGCACCATCCTCGCCCAGAAGGCTGGCCGCGATTCCCGTGGCCACCGCTTCCATCACCCGGAAAATGTACGCATCACCTCGCCGGCCAATTACCTGGCCGACTTGCGTGCCGCTTACGTCCTGGCCGATGCCAACGAGCGTCGCGAGATCATCAGCAAGCGCACCGAAGAACTGGCCACCCGTCAGGAAGGCACGGCGATTGTTCCACCGGCGCTGCTCGACGAAGTGACCGCGCTGGTCGAATGGCCAGTGCCGCTGGTGTGCTCGTTCGAAGAGCGTTTCCTCGACGTGCCGCAAGAAGCGCTGATCACCACCATGCAGGACAACCAGAAGTATTTCTGCCTGCTGGATGCCGACGGCAAGTTGCTGCCACGTTTCATTACCGTGGCCAACATCGAAAGCAAAGACCCGCAGCAGATCATCGCCGGTAACGAGAAAGTGGTTCGCCCACGACTGACCGACGCCGAGTTCTTCTTCAAGCAAGACAAGAAGCAAAAACTCGAAGACTTCAACCTGCGCCTGCAGAACGTGGTGTTCCAGGAAAAACTCGGCAGCGTCTATGACAAGGCCGAGCGTGTTTCCAGACTCGCTGCGTTCATCGCCCAGCGTATTGGCGGCAATGCAGCCTGGGCGTCCCGTGCTGGCCTGCTGTCCAAGTGCGACCTGTCGACCGAAATGGTCGGTGAGTTCCCGGAGATGCAAGGTGTCGCCGGTTACTACTACGCCCTCAACGACGGCGAGCCGGAAGAAGTCGCTCTGGCGCTGAACGAGCAGTACATGCCGCGCGGTGCCGGTGCTGAACTGCCGACCACCTTGACCGGTGCAGCCGTGGCCATCGCCGACAAGCTCGACACACTGGTTGGCATTTTCGGTATCGGCATGCTGCCAACCGGTAGCAAAGACCCGTACGCCTTGCGCCGTGCTGCACTCGGCGTGCTGCGTATCCTGATCGACAAGAAGCTCGATCTGGACCTGAACGACGCCGTGGCTTTCGCCGTGAATGCGTTCGGTGCCAAGGTCAAGGCTGCCGGCCTCAACGACGCCGTGCTGGAGTTCATCTTCGACCGTCTGCGTGCCCGTTACGAAGACGAAGGCGTGGATGTCGCGACTTACCTGTCGGTGCGTGCCCTGAAGCCGGGTTCGGCACTGGACTTCGACCAGCGTGTTCAAGCGGTAGAAGCTTTCCGCAAATTGCCGGAAGCTGCGGCCCTGGCTGCGGTGAACAAGCGCGTATCGAACTTGCTGAGCAAGGTCGAAGGCTCCGTTCCGACGGTGGTTGAAGCCAAGTACTTCGACAATGCCAACGAGTTCTCCCTGTACTCGGCGATCCAGCAGGCGGACCAGGCTGTTCAGCCGATGGCCGCGGCCCGTCAGTACAGCGAATCGCTGGCACGCCTGGCCGCATTGCGCGAGCCGGTGGATGCCTTCTTCGAAGCAGTGATGGTCAACGCGGAAGATGCCAAGGTGCGCGCCAACCGTTATGCATTGCTGGCACGTCTGCGCGGTCTGTTCCTGGGCGTCGCTGATATCTCGCTGCTGGGCTAAGGGGCTGCTGTTGAAACTGCTGATTCTCGATCGCGACGGGGTGATCAATTACGACTCCGACGCTTACATCAAGTCGGTGGAGGAGTGGATTCCACTTCCCGGTTCGATCGAAGCCATCGCGCAGTTGAGCAAGGCCGGCTGGACGGTAGCCGTCGCTACCAACCAGTCGGGCATCGCTCGCGGCTATTACGACATTGCCACCCTGGACGCCATGCACGAGCGCTTGCGCTCATTGGTGGCGGAGCAGGGCGGTGAAGTCGGGCTGATCGTCTATTGCCCGCACGGGCCGGACGAAGGCTGCGATTGCCGCAAGCCGAAACCCGGGATGTTGAAAACCATCGCCGGGCATTACAACGTGTCGCTGACCAATCTCTGGTTCGTCGGCGACAGCCTTGGTGACCTGGAAGCCGCCAAAGCCGTCGATTCACAACCTGTTTTGGTAAAGACCGGGAAAGGCGTAAAGACTCTGGGCAAGTCCCTACCGGTGGGCACCTTGATTTTTGACGATCTGGCGGCGATTGCCGCAGAACTTATCCACAATTAAAGTGCTTCGATTGTTCCGATTAAGGACTGATCGGGAGTGCGCTTATAGACGGGCAGAGCCCGCACGGTAAACGTCACCATGTCGATACTGCAGGCCATCAGAACGTTCCTCTTTTATCTGTTGCTGGGCACCAGCTCTTTGCTTTGGTGCAGCCTGAGCTTTTTCATCGCGCCTTTTCTGCCGTTCAAGGCGCGATATCGCTTCATTAATGTGTACTGGTGCCGCTGCGCCTTGTGGCTGAGCAAAGTGTTCCTGGGCATCAGCTACGAAGTGAAGGGCGCCAAGAACGTGCCTGACCAACCCTGCGTGATCCAATCGAACCACCAGAGCACGTGGGAGACGTTCTTTCTCTCCGCTTACTTCGAGCCGTTGAGCCAGGTGCTCAAGCGTTCATTGCTGTATGTGCCGTTCTTCGGCTGGGCCATGGCCATGCTGCGACCAATTGCTATCGACCGCGACAATCCAAAAGCCGCGCTCAAGCATGTGGCGAAGAAAGGCGACGAGTTGCTCAAGGACGGCGTCTGGGTCCTGATCTTTCCGGAAGGGACACGGGTTCCGTTTGGCACCATCGGGAAATTTTCTCGCGGTGGTACCGCCTTGGCCGTCAACGCTGAGCTTCCCGTGTTGCCGATTGCGCACAATGCCGGCAAGTTCTGGCCAAAAACCGGCTGGGCGAAGAAGCAGGGTGTCATCACCGTGATCATAGGCGAACCGATGTACGCAGAGGGTAGCGGGCCTCGCGCCATTGCCGATCTGAACGACCGGGTGCAAGCCTGGAACGAGCAGATGCAACGGGAAATGGGTTCACTTCCGGCAACCCCGGCGGCGCCGACTGCCAGTGATCAAGTGACTGTCTGAGATTCTGTGGATAACCTGTGTACCGTTTTGTCGAAAAGCAGCGTTATTGTTTTATAAGTTTATGATTTATATACATATTTCTTAAACACATAAAACGCAGAAAATGGTGCATAAGTTTTTTTCGGGCGCAAAAAAACCGGCTGATATAGCCGGTTTTTTTATGCCTCGGATTTGCGGTTTTCCACTCTATGAACTAAAGGAGTGGACGACCTGAATCGAGGTGTTTTTAGTCCATAAAAAAGGCCAACGCTAAGCGTTGGCCTTTTTGGTTTGGCAGGTTCGCTGGATCAGAAATCCAGGTTGGAAACCGCCAAGGCGTTGCTTTCGATGAAGTCACGGCGAGGTTCGACCGCATCACCCATCAGGGTGTTGAAGATCTGGTCTGCGCCGATGGCGTCTTCGATGGTCACTTTGAGCATCCGGCGCTGGCTTGGGTCCATGGTGGTTTCCCACAGCTGATCCGGGTTCATTTCGCCCAGACCTTTGTATCGCTGGATGGTGTGACGCTTGGTGCTTTCAGCCATCAGCCATTCAAGGGCTTCCTTGAACTCGGTCACCGGCTTCTTACGCTCGCCACGCTGGATGTACGCACCGTCGTCCAACAGGGTGCTCAGTTGCGCGCCCAGGGAAACGACAGTCCTGTAATCGTTGCTGCCGAAGAAGTCGCGGTTGAAGGTGACGTAGTTCGACAGGCCGTGGGAGATCAGTTCGACCTCTGGCAGCCAGACGTTACGTTCGCGGTCTTCACGCAGGCTGGCTTTGTAAACCAGGCCGGACTTCTCGACGGTACGCAGGCGAACTTCGTACTGAGCCAGCCAATCCTGCATTGCTGCGTGATCGGACAGTTGCTCCATGCTCACCGCGGGCAGGTAGATGAAATGCTCGGTCAGCTCCTGAGGGTACAAGCGCGACAGACGCTTGAGGGTCTTCATCACCAGACGGAAGTCATTCACCAGACGCTCAAGCGCCTCGCCGGAGATACCTGGGGCTTCTTCGTTCAGGTGCAGGCTCGCATCTTCAAGGGCCGACTGCGTCATGTACTCTTCCATGGCGTCGTCGTCTTTGATGTATTGCTCTTGCTTGCCTTTCTTGACCTTGTACAGCGGTGGCTGAGCGATGTAGATGTAGCCGCGTTCGATCAGCTCTGGCAACTGACGGAAGAAGAAGGTCAGCAGCAGGGTACGGATGTGCGAACCGTCGACGTCAGCATCGGTCATGATGATGATGTTGTGGTAGCGCAGCTTGTCGATGTTGTACTCGTCGCGGCCGATGCCGCAGCCCAGCGCGGTGATCAAGGTGCCCACTTCTTGCGAAGAGATCATCTTGTCGAAGCGCGCCTTCTCGACGTTCAGGATCTTGCCCTTGAGCGGCAGGATGGCCTGGGTGCGACGGTTACGCCCCTGCTTGGCGGAGCCGCCAGCAGAGTCACCTTCCACGAGGTACAGTTCGGAAAGGGCAGGGTCTTTTTCCTGGCAGTCAGCCAGTTTGCCCGGCAGGCCGGCGATATCCAGCGCGCCTTTGCGGCGGGTCATTTCACGGGCTTTACGCGCCGCTTCACGAGCACGCGCCGCGTCGATCATCTTGCCGACGACCAGTTTGGCTTCGTTCGGGTTTTCCAGCAGGAAGTCGGAGAAGTACTTGCCCATTTCCTGTTCGACGGCGGTCTTCACTTCGGAAGAAACCAGCTTGTCTTTGGTCTGGGAGCTGAACTTCGGATCCGGTACTTTCACCGAAATGATCGCGGTCAGGCCTTCACGGGCGTCGTCACCGGTGGTCGCGACTTTATGCTTCTTCGCCAGACCTTCAGCTTCGATGTAGGTGTTCAGGTTACGCGTCAGTGCGGAACGGAAACCCACCAAGTGAGTACCGCCATCGCGCTGTGGAATGTTGTTGGTGAAGCACAACAGGTTCTCGTTGAAGCTGTCGTTCCACTGCAGGGCGATTTCCACGCCAATGCCGTCTTCACGCTGGATGTTGAAGTGGAACACCTGGTTGACCGCAGTCTTGTTGGTGTTCAGGTATTCAACGAATGCACGCAGGCCGCCTTCGTACTTGAACAGCTCTTCCTTGCCGCTGCGCTCGTCCTTGAGGACGATGCCGACACCGGAGTTGAGGAAGGACAGTTCACGAATCCGCTTGGCCAGGATATCCCAGCTGAAGTGGATGTTCTTGAAGGTGTCTTCTGAAGGCTTGAAGTGAATCTGGGTACCAGTGGATTCGCTTTCGCCAACGATCTTCATCGGCTCTTTCGGAACACCATGAATGTAAGTCTGTTCCCAGATCTTGCCACTGCGGCGAACGGTCAGGACCAGTTCTTTGGACAGGGCGTTCACCACCGACACACCTACACCGTGCAGACCGCCGGATACTTTGTAGGAGTTGTCATCGAACTTACCGCCGGCGTGCAGCACGGTCATGATGACCTCGGCTGCCGAAACGCCTTCTTCTTTGTGCACGTCTACCGGGATGCCACGGCCGTTGTCACGAACGGTGATGGACTCATCCGGGTGAATGATGATGCTGATGTCGTCGCAGTGGCCGGCGAGAGCTTCGTCGATCGAGTTATCGACCACTTCGAACACCATGTGGTGCAGACCGCTGCCATCGTCGGTGTCACCAATGTACATACCGGGACGTTTGCGTACGGCATCCAGGCCTTTCAGCACTTTAATGCTCGTTGAGTCGTACGTATTTTCTTCGCTCAATGCCTTCACTCCCGATGGTCGTGGGTCTGGGTGATACGGCCCTGTTCCACGTGGAACAGAGCGACTGGCGTTTCCGTCTGCCAGCCTTCCCTCAATAATTCATGATCTACACAGGTGATAAAGACCTGGCAGCGTAAGTCTTCCAGCAAGCGGCACAGCGCGCGTCGGTGGTGCTCGTCCAGTTCGGACGGCAGGTCATCCACCAGATAAATACACTGGCCGCGTCGAGCTTGGCTAACCAAGTGCCCTTGGGCTATCCGCAATGCGCAGACCACCAACTTCTGCTGACCCCGGGACAAGATGTCCGCGGCATTATGTGCGCCCAGTCTTAGACGCAAATCAGCGCGTTGTGGTCCGGCCTGGGTGTGACCCATTTGCTGATCCCGTTGCAGGGATCCAGCGAGTACTGCACTCAGTTCGCGGTCTTTGTCCCAGCCTCGGTAATAGCTGAGGGTCAAGCCTTCAAGCTCAACCAGTTCGCTCAAGGTTTGTTCAAAGACTGGTTTCAAGACTTTGATATAAGCGCGGCGGTATTCATCGATTTCAGCGCTGGCCTGGCACAGTTCCCTGTCCCAAACCGCTTGCGAAACGGCGTCAAGTGTACCATGTCGCAGCCAAGAGTTTCTCTGGCGCAGGGCCTTCTGCAAGCGCTGCCAAGTGGACATGAATCGTGGTTCCACATGGAACACACCCCAGTCGAGAAACTGTCGGCGAATCTTCGGTGCGCCTTCAAGCAAACGAAAGCTGTCAGGGTTGATCAGCTGCAACGGCATGATTTCCGCCAGCTGCGCCGCACTGCGCGCATTCTGACCGTCGATGCGGATCTGAAATTCACCCTGACGGTCACGCGATATGCCCAACGCGCTGTTCCCCCCCTCAGCCAATTCGATCTGACCAAATACCGTACAGGCTAATTGTTCGTACTGAATGACCGGCAACAGACGGGTGCTACGGAACGAACGGGCAAGCCCCAGCAGGTGAATGGCTTCCAGAACACTGGTTTTGCCGCTGCCGTTGGCGCCGTAAAGAATGTTGATTCGGGGGGAGGGAGAGAAGGTCACCGGGTGCAAATTGCGCACCGCGGTGACCGAGACGCGACTGAGCGACATCTAGCTTCTGCTGAACATGATTACAGGCGCATCGGCATGACAACGTAAGCCGAGTCGTCGTTGTCGGACTCTTGCACCAACGCGCTGCTGTTGGAGTCGGACAGGATCAGGCGAACTTGTTCAGTGGTCATCACACCCAGCACGTCGAGCAGGTAACTCACGTTGAAGCCGATTTCCAGATTGCCGCCGTTGTATTCAACACCCACTTCTTCTTCCGCTTCTTCTTGCTCCGGGTTGTTCGCCTGGATTTTCAGCTGACCGTTGGCCAGTTGCAGACGGATACCACGGTACTTCTCGTTGGACAGAATCGCGGTACGGCTGAAGGCTTCACGCAGCGCTTGACGGTCGCCCAGTACAAGTTTGTCGCCACCTTTAGGCAGAACGCGCTCGTAATCCGGGAATTTGCCGTCAACCAGTTTCGAGGTGAACGTGAATTCGCCGGTAGTTGCACGGATATGGTGCTGACCCAGGACGATGCTGACGATGCCGTCCGGCTCGGTCAGCAGGCGCGCCAGTTCAAGGATACCTTTGCGTGGGACGATGACCTGATGGCGATCGGGTTGACCGATGTCGGCCTGCATCGAGCACATGGCCAGACGGTGACCGTCGGTGGCAACGGCGCGGATGATGCCGGCCGACACTTCCAGCAGCATGCCGTTCAGGTAGTAACGAACGTCCTGCTGAGCCATGGCGAAGCTGGTGCGTTCGATCAGGCGACGCAGTTTGCTTTGCTCCAGGCTGCACGTCAGCGAGCCCGGGCCTTCTTCCACTGTAGGGAAATCGTTGGCGGGTAGCGTCGACAGGGTGAAGCGGCTACGGCCAGCTTTCACCACCAGCTTCTGCTCGTCGACCTTGATGTCGATCAGCGCGTCATTCGGCAGGCTCTTGCAGATGTCCATCAGCTTGCGCGCCGGCACGGTGATGGAGCCTGGGTCTGCCGGCTCTTCGAGTTGCACACGACCAACCAGCTCGACTTCCAGGTCGGTACCGGTCAGCGAAAGTTGCTGGCCTTCGACAACCAGCAGCACGTTGGAGAGCACCGGCAAGGTCTGTCGGCGTTCGACGACGCCTGCGACCAGTTGCAGGGGTTTCAACAGGGCTTCGCGTTGAATGGTGAAATGCATGGTCTAGTCCCTTGCCTTAATAAGCTGCGCTGGTGTTCATCATGTGGTCAGTGTACGCAGCAGGTTCTTGTAGTCCTCGCGGATGTCCGCGTCGGATTCCTTAAGCTCGTTGATCTTGCGGCAGGCGTGCAAAACCGTCGTGTGGTCGCGGCCGCCAAACACATCGCCGATTTCCGGCAGGCTGTGGTTAGTCAACTCTTTGGACAATGCCATTGCAACCTGACGCGGACGTGCGACCGAACGTGAACGACGCTTGGACAGCAGGTCGGAGATCTTGATCTTGTAGTACTCGGCGACCGTGCGCTGAATGTTATCCACAGAGACCAGTTTGTCTTGCAGCGCCAACAAGTCTTTCAGGGATTCGCGAATCAGCTCGATGGTGATGTCGCGGCCCATGAAGTGCGAGTGGGCGATCACGCGTTTCAGCGCGCCTTCCAGCTCACGGACGTTGGAGCGAATACGCTGGGCAATGAAGAACGCCGCGTCATGTGGCAGATCAACTTTGGCCTGATCGGCCTTTTTCATCAAGATCGCCACACGGGTTTCCAGCTCCGGCGGCTCGACGGCAACCGTCAGGCCCCAGCCGAAGCGGGATTTGAGGCGCTCTTCAAGGCCTTCGATTTCTTTCGGGTAGCGGTCACTGGTGAGAATGACTTGCTGACCACCTTCAAGCAGGGCGTTGAAGGTGTGGAAAAACTCTTCCTGGGAACGCTCCTTGCGGGCAAAGAATTGAATGTCATCGATCAACAACGCATCCACTGAACGGTAGAACCGCTTGAATTCGTTGATGGCATTCAGTTGCAACGCCTTGACCATGTCGGCCACGAAACGCTCCGAATGCAGGTACACGACCTTGGCATTCGGATTCTTCTTTAGCAGGTGGTTACCCACAGCGTGCATCAAGTGGGTTTTACCCAAGCCGACGCCGCCATAAAGGAAGAGCGGGTTATAGCCATGCTTTGGATTGTCCGCCACCTGCCAGGCCGCAGCCCTGGCTAGTTGGTTGGACTTGCCTTCGACGAAGTTTTCGAAGGTGAAGGTGCGGTTCAGGTAACTGGTGTGCTTGAGCGCGCCTTCAACCTGAACAGTACGCTGTTCGGCACGAACCGGAGCCTGTTGAGAACTGGCGCCGGCCATCGGGTCGAAACTGTCGCGGGACGGCTCTTCACTGACCTCGGCAACCTTTTGGGTAGCCCGCTTGGTCGGTGCAGCTGTCGGAGCGGGTGCCGGTGCGCTAATCGGCGCTTGAGCAGCCTGAGCCTGGGACGCTGCAGCAGCCAGCGGAGCATTGGGTGCTGCGCGTGGTGCTGAACTGCGTTTACTGCCTATTAATAAGGACAGTGCCGGCGCCATCCCGTTGCCATGCTCATCCAGCAGTTCAAGGACGCGGCCCAGGTACTTTTCGTTGACCCAGTCGAGAACAAAACGATTCGGTGCGTAGACACGCAACTCGTCGCCTTCGGCTTCGACCTGTAGTGGACGGATCCAAGTGTTGAATTGTTGGGCAGGCAGCTCTTCGCGCAAAAGCTCCACGCACTGCTGCCAAAGTTCCACTGACAC